>NZ_JFXG01000004.1:0-242858 GCF_000588015.1 Acinetobacter sp. 1294243 | reverse complement strand
CTGTAGTATTACCCGCTTTATCTGATGCTGTAGCACTTAGGCTTTCGCCATTTAGATAAGCCTTATCTAAGGTAATTGAATATTTACCTGTAGCATCAGCTGTAGCTGTACCAACTACAGTTCCTGTAGCATTCTTAACTGTTACAACAGCATTCGCTTCAGTTATACCTGTAACCACTTTACCTGTTGTGTCGATAGTTATAGTCAGACTTGAAGGTGCAGTGGTGTCGGGTGCAACTATTGTTTTTGGTACTGTAGCATTACCCGCTTTATCTGATGCTGTTGCACTTAAGCTTTCTCCATTCAAGTAAGCTTTATCTAGGATAATCGAGTATTTACCTGTGGCATCAGCTGTAGCTGTACCGACTACGGTTCCCGCCGTATTTTTTATTGTTACTGCTGCATTAGCTTCAGTTACACCTGTAACCGCTTTACCCGCAGAATCAATAATCGCTGTTAAACCTATTGGCGCAGTTTTATCGTCAGCCAAAATTGTTTGAATCGTTGATTTATTACCAGCTAAATCTTCAGCAGAAATAGTAAGCTTTTCACCATTTAAATAAGCTTTATCTAGTATGACTGTATATTTTCCATCACTATCAGACTTTGAAGTTCCAATAATTTTTCCAGATGAATCTTTGACGGTGACAGTTGAATTAGCCTCTGTCAAACCTGTAATAGTTTTACCGTTAGAAGAAATAGCATGTGTTAAAGTAGGAGCTGTAATATCAGAAGCGATAAGTTCTTGTTTAACAGTACTATTACCAGCAGTATCTTGAGCAGAAACTTTTAGTATTTCACCATTAATATAGGCTTTATCCAAATTAATTAAATATGTCCCATCTGCTCCGGCTTTGGCAGAACCGATTACTTTTCCAGCCGAATTTTCAACTATAACAGTTGCTCCAGCTTCTGTTAAACCACTTACCGTTTTACCATCTTTAGACAATATTTTAGTTAAACTTGCTGGAGGAGTTTGATCAGAAGGTGCTGAACCATCACTACCACCACTACCTGATGCTGCTACCGCAATACCACCAAGTGCGATCGCAGCACCACCCCATAACATTGCTTGTGAATCCAATAAACTCTTTTCTTTTAAAACTTCTTCTTTTTCAACTTCCTCATCAGCTTCAGAATTATTTTCTACTTGCTGACTAGAAACTTGCTCCACTGGTTGAGTATTAGGAGTAACGCTATAGGACTCAGCTTGAATTATCTCACCACTTTTAAGAGTGATTTCAAAACCATTTCCCGTATCTCTTACACTTTTAATATTGCTTGCATCTAACGTAAATTTTTGACCATTTTTAATAAAAGTAAGTATGTTTTGCATTTTTGTAAATAATCCAAAAAAAATAAACAAAAATCTACCACAAAAACATAAGAATAATTACACAATAATTAAAAATTAATTATTCTACTAACTAGTTCACACTTTTATTATAAATTTTATCTAAAAAAATCTTCAAGACTATAAGTCTAGAGGCCATTTTAAGGTTTCAACTACTTTACTTGTTCAACATTTTTAGGATGTGTCGCATAGACATCAAATTGCTTGTATAAGGCTCATATTTACCAATAAATTCATCCAGAGTTTTATTAAAAAAAAACATCTAAATTTTTAATTTAACTTTAAATATCTTCTATAAAAAAAACCCATACCTTGGGGAAGTTATGGGCTATAAACTGATAACTATTTCTAATATTTTCAAAAAAACCTAATGCCATTCAATATATTTTAACTTATTTTCAAAATCAAGAAATATTTTCACTTAAAATATCCAAACACTATTTCCCTCTCAATATAAAATTTCTAAAAACCAATTTTATTCTTAATTATTATAGCAATGGCTATTCACCTAAATTTATTAAAAAAATGCTCTTATCCACTTTAAGTTTTCTAAACTCTATTTAAAATCATGTATAGACAGCTTACATCAAAGAACAGAAGATACTATCTACACAACCTATTTGTACTTGTCTCAATTACTGATCCTCAATCAGATATATGCTTAGAGTCAATTATATTTCTTAGTTATCTTCCATAAAAATAATAATGCCTGTATTTGTCTTGAATTTGCATAGATATTATCTACATGGTCTATTAACCAAGGAGTGACCATGAAGAAATACTTTCCTGAGCTTGATACAGTTTCCGATCTTCTTGCATCAATTCCTCATCCACAAATCCAGTCCATTGCACATGCTATTCGTATCTGCAATGACCAAGATACGCATGTTCTCACTAAACTACATGCTGTAGTTGGAGTTATGATCTAAGTACATGGAGATGAAAATGAAAGCTTTGAAAGAGTGGCTCAAACAGCAACGCGAATTCAATGATCTAACTCAACAGCAATTAGCTCATAGGCTGGGCAAACCTTTGCAATACATTGAAGATGTGGAACATGGTGATTATCGCTTGGAGGTCATTGAATTTATTTATTATTGCCAAGCCTTGAATATTGACCCTCATCAGGGTATTCGCTTAATTGATCTTGATCCTCAAGAGCAAAACAAGTAAATCTCTTCTTAATAGTTATTATGATCCATATCAATTTTTTGATGCTGGAATCGCTTGCCTAATCTGCTCTAACCCCTCCTCTGGGGTAATTCCAAGTATACGGCAATACCAAACATACTCGACAACATCTAACCGACGCTCGCCTTGTTCAACCTTTTGAATGTACGAGTGTGGTTTACCCATGCGTTCAGCTACTGCTCGCATAGTGAGGTGTTGTTCTTCCCGCATTTGCTTCAACCACTTAGTTAAAGCCTGCATTTCTGGGGTATTGATACTTGCTGTCATGTACCTATTATCGATACAATATATTTTGTACCCAATATAGATACATGTAATATGTAACTATTCCTGAAATCAGAACTAAGTCTTCACTTTCTAACGAGAAAATATAAGGTGCATAAAGATGGGGTTTTCAAATTTACTTAGCTCTGCACTGACTGCAGTAGCTACATTCTCTGGTAATCCAGATGTTCAACAAGTTGCTAATTCTGCTAATGAATTGGTAGTTTCTTATCAAGCTCAACAACAACAGGAAATGGCTCAACGAATCATAAGTTCGCCTGACGGCATTATCCCTGTAACTGAAAAAGGTAAAACTATCTGGCGAGCTTTGAAATACAACGCTGACGGAGAAATTACTGGCTTTGCTGACTTTAATACTAAGGAAGAATATTTAGTGTTGAAGCAGCAGGAACTTCGCGCTCAACAAGCATTGGAACAGCAAAGGAAAGCTGAACAAGCGACCCAACGTCAGTCTACGACTCAAACCAAACGTGCAGGTGATGTCTCAATTGCTGATCTTGATGCATATGGACAAATGCTTGGCACCATGCAACAGGCTTCTATGGGTGCTTTGAGAAACTGCTCTCAATATGTTGAAAGCTCGCCCCCTTGGAATGCTTGCGTACAACGTGAGGTACAAAAGGTTGAACAGCGCAGATAACTAAACCCATTATCAATTTATCAGTCCCGATGATCTTTACAGGTCATCGGGATTTTTTATTTCTAAGGAATTTCAACATGCAACAACGCGTATTCGATAAGGTTAATCAAACCCTCATCAAAACTTTTATTTGCAATAAGCTTTCTGAACGCTCTAAAGGCCAATTACATTACCAACTTTGGCAAGACAATGATGATTTATCTCTTGGTATTGCTTTGAGCCACAATGAATCATCTGGTGGATTTAGCTCTGAACTCATCAAGGTGGATGACATCCTCAAAACGATCAAAGAATTATTGCACTCAGGGAAGCCATTCCATGCAACTGCCTTGAAAGGCTTATTCATTGGAAAATCAGTCAATAACTATAGTTTCTTGGGTGCAGTTTTAGTTGATCAACAGGTCATTCGCTTACATCCCCAAACAGCCCGTTTACTGGAAGTGATAGAGGAATATGAACTATGGCCTCTTCGCCTTGAAGAAATGATAGGTAAAACTGATATTCAAGAGAATATAGTGACTAAGATTCCTGCCAAACGTGGTCCAAAACCTAAGAATCAATCTATCGAATCCGAAGCTGAGGAACAAGCAGATGATGAAATGCATTAAGACCAAAGATGATTTATCACATCTACACAATGAAGCGATTAAGGAAAGTATTTCCAATCACATCCTGACTTTAGAGCAACAGTATGATGAGCCTTATCAAGCCACCCTACATGGGTGGTTTATTATTTGTGAAGATGAATCTGATTTATCTGAACCGCTTGCCAATCTGACCTTTAGTCTGAGCAATAAGCTTCACTTAGGTGAAGTGGAATATGTCGAAAAGAAAGAGAACTGGTATGAGGTTTATGTATTGCTCAATGATAATGAAGGCATATTAATCTATGTTCCGAATGACATATTCAACAATCATTCCTTGACAGCGATCTAAAGCTATTTAAGGCACACCCCCCTACAAAACCTTTTACTAATTTTTATCTAAGGCTATTTTATGACAAGGCATATCTTATTCGCTTTGGGACAAGTCGTGGCTACTAAAAATGCAGTAGAGTTCATGACTCAAAAATGCATTACTCCTTTCGATTTACTTCATCGACATCAACATGGCGACTGGGGTAATTTAAATGAACCTGACCGTGAAGCAAATGAACAGGCTTTGATTGAGGATTTCCGGATTCTCTCAAGCTACGATTTTGGTAATGAAAAAGTGTGGATGATTACCGAAGCTGATCGATCTATCACCACAATTTTACTCCCCATGGATTATTGACCTGACAAAAAACCGTAAATAGACCGTATAGCAAAATAAGCTATACGGTATCTTTTTTCTTTTTGAACACACTCAACAGATGATAGCTTTTTTTGATTTACCGCTCCTCTCTCTACTAGTCAGTAGGCCTAAATTGATTAAAAAAAGAGCATTCAAGAAAAAATGAAATTTTTTTTCACCCCAGAAATTATCACAAAATCGTTCAAAAAACACACTATTTTTAGAGCTTAGATTTATCCGATTATTTTAGTGATTTTCCCGTTTTGTCCTGAATATCCTTTCCGAATCACCCACTCCTCATTTCGGCAAGGACTTATAGGGAGAAAACAATTTTCACCATTTGGTATAAAATAAATATCTATTATATTACAATAACTTATATAATTTAAAAATCTACCACCAGCGCAACCCAATGGCACACACTAATCGATCAAAATATACACAACCCCACCTTTGAAATATATAATTTAGCCGAATTTCCCCCTATTGCAACCAAATAAATCTTCTCCTAAGATGCCTCCACGTTGAGTTTAAGACTACTATTTAACCACTGTATTTATGGAGATTTATCATGGACCAATCAGATCTTTGCACATTAGGTCACGTTACGAATTTTTTTAGTTTTGATAAACAAATTGGTGTAGCCCATTATCGTGATCCAGCCCTAACAATTCCCGTAAATTCGAGCGAATATTCAATCGCAACGTATTACGGAGATTTCCACGGACGCTCTAAGAGTGAAATTAACAAAATTAGTCCAGACTTTTTGGAACAAGCTTCAAAAAAAGAACTCTGTGTTTATAAATTCGATGAAATGATGAAGGGCTTGGCTAGACTTAATCAAACTGATTCATGTATGTATATTCCACCTATTTTGGACCCTAAAAACCGAATCTTAAAAAATTGCCCAATCCTACTTACTAAGGAAAATATCGAAAAAGGAGACACTGATTTTTTCTACCATGTATATACAGCAAAAGCAGCGATTATCGTCTCATCACTCAAAAAACGAGAAAATTTAGATAATGCATTTATCGGTATATATTCCATTGAATCCAAGGATACAATTAAAGGTCTTGTGATAATCCGCCTTCTTGATTTGGAGCACTATAATGGTAACTCTAAGCAGATATTAAATACTGCTAAGATGCTTCCCCTAAAGTACTTTCCAGAATTCAATCCAGAATCAGCGAGTTGGCCTAATTATTTACTCTGAATTATTACCCTAGGTAGTCTTGAGCAAATAGTAAAAGACAAAACTCTTTAGAATTAAACTACTAACAAAAGTTCAGTACAGACAAACTTTTGAGCTAATTGATAAACATCATCACGATGATCTCTCCAGCGATAACATCGCTACGCTAAATATTTTTGGGACCCCGTCCGGAAGGGAAACCAAGACATTGACCGTAATCTAATCCAATTACAGTCAGATATTTTTTTTATAGAAGAAACACTCGTAACTATTCCCCTTCAAATTTATGACCTTTATTACGGGTCAGGGATTCTTACGCCTTTTAAAGCTATAAGGAGTCAGATATGTCAAATAATTCCCCGATGGACATCCCAAAATTACGATGCCCTAAAGACAAACGTGAAGTTGAAATGACTGATCCAACAGTCAATCTTTTAAAGCATGTTGTCACACGCTCTGGTAAACGACGCTTCCTCATTCGTTATGTTTATCAAGGCAAAAAACGTGCCTATGCCATTGGTGACCACACCACTATGACAATCAAAGAGGCTCAAATCATGGCAATGGAGGCTAAGAGTCTACTGGCTAAGGGAATTGACCCTCAAGATGCTTATAAGGTTGAACCGCCCATTCCCACATTTGAAGCATTTTCTCGTGGTCCTTATCTCAGTGATAGTAAAGGCCGAAAACGTTCTTATCCCGATGAGAAAGCTCGTCTTGAGCAGCATCTCATTCCTGAATTAGGGAAGTATCAATTATCTCAAATCACAACAGGGATGCTGATAGAGGTACTCAATAAGGTAAAGGCAAAAGGTCTTGCCAATGCTTCAGTCAATCGTATGAGAGCACTATTGTCCTCTCTGTTTCAAATGGCAATCGATCATGAGCATATTGATACGAACCCTGTCAGTAGAGTGAAAAAGCTTAAGGAGAATAATCAAATTGAGCGCTACTTGTCAGAACAGGAACTACCTCGATTACTCAATGTCCTGAATGCCCCGCACTCCTATGGCATCGATAATTTGACTATTGTTGCTTTGGTGAAATTTCTGCTCATCACAGGTGTCCGTAAGCGTGAGGCAATGGATGTTAAATGGACGGATATTAATCTGGATACAGGTGTATGGCTGCTTACCCATAATAAATCGGGTAAAGCTCGTCACATTAATTTGAATCACGAAGCCCTAAATATTATCAAGGCTATGCCTCAATGTAGCGAATATGTATTTGCTAATCCTAAGACGCTCTTGCCATTCAACGACATGCGTAAAACTTTCGACAAAATTATGGATAGCGCCAATATTTCCAATATTCGAATTCATGATTTACGTCATAACTTTGCAAGTGCAGCAGTCAACAGTGGTCAGAGTCTTTTTATCGTCCAACATTTATTAGGACACGCATCCCCCCAAACAACTCAACGTTATGCACATCTGCAATCTAGCACCCTAAAACAGGCATCCGAACAAGTCGCCTCAGTCATTCTGCAAGCCAAAGTTGCTTAGTTAAACCACTTTTACCGCAATTTAAATTTTGAATGGATATGCCCTCACAGGCATATCCAGAGGACTTTTTTATGTCAATTTTACCTAAATCACAAGAAATTGTTCTAACCGAAAAGCAACGTATCTCCGATAGCCTAGAGTCTCTATCACATGGTCATTCACTCATCCAAGGCGGAACTGGAATGGGTAAGAGTACCTTTGTGATGAAATATCTTGCTCAAAACCATCAAATCATCATGTTATGTCCTCTTGTCGCACAAGTAGAACAGCTACAGCAAATTTATGGGGATGATAATGCTTATGTATTTATTCATGGCAATCAAGCTATTTCAAAGAATGACATCCCTGCCATTATCAGAAAACATTTGGTAATGACCTACGATCAATTTGCTAAATTCGAGCCCCACCTTTCATCTAAAGCAATCATTGTTGTGGATGAGGTACAAAAACTCTATTCCGTAGGAACGTATCGTGAAAAGCCAATACAGTACATTTTAGAGGTGGTGAAAAACCAAAAGTTTGATCGAATTGTATTTTTGACAGCAACCTTAACCAGTCATCTTTTCGAGAAACTGAATATTCAAATCAGCCAGTACTACAAGTTTACTCAAACTGCTCAGCAACGGCGCTCAATTAGTATTGTTAATCCTACTATATTTAATTCTCGTTACTGGGTATACGATGTACTCATGCGTTTGAAGAAACTTCGAAAAGGACAGTGTAAAAAAGTGATTGTCATTCGTGTGAATGATATCGAGATCGCCAAACAGGTGAAGGAAATCTATAAGAAAGAAGGATTCAACATCCAATTGATTAATAGTAAGGAAATGTCTAATCCTGACTGTCAGGAATTATTAAGTCTTGAGCGTATCAATACTGAATATGATGCTGTGATTTGTACATCTATTTTAGATGAGGCCATTAACCTCAAAAATAGTGATGAGGAGATTGATAGTATCCATATCGTGGGTAGTAGTACGCACCCAGAAGAAATTGTTCAATTTATAGGGCGATTACGTGTAGCTAATCCACCTGTTTTTATTCATCTACCAACACCAATCAATAACACTAAAATTAATTTCTTTAAACAGCATACAAAATATGTTGCTCAGAATAATAAAACCTACCATGAAGTTAGTCTTTTTTTAAATGAGATCAGAATTTTCTTGAATGCTGAACGATTTACAGGTTTTGAGGATATTGTTTCAACCAAGATTGATAAAACCAAAATCATGAATGGGTTAACGAACGGACTGATCGGCTGTAAAGGCTTCTGGTCCGATAACAAAACGATCGGTCTCAATATTGCAAGTCTTGTGGCTCGATTCTATCGCTTGGATACTCAGCAGTGCTATAGCAATATCAACTATCTGAAACAACGCTTATTACAATTTTTACCTGATGCAAATGTCACTGTAATCAACAATAACAACCCACTCCCTCAAGAAATTGAGGATGCTTTTAATGAAAGTGAAAAATCATTGGAAGAACAGCGTAAAGATGCTGTTATAAAAGTACGTCGCTCACTCTTGCTTACATTACATAAGGTTAAGACTTTCAATGAATTCAAGAAAAAGATTGATCATCTCCCGATCCATGAGAGCCCTGAATTTGAGGATGATGAAAACCCTATCCGTATGGAAATCTATGAAGAAGCTATGCAGCTTTCAGAACGACTAGATAATCTCAAGGATGTATGCCAGTCAATTAAACATGATCATACAGATAAAATCATCAAGCTCAGCCATGAATATCAAAGCAACCCTATTGTTATTAGTGTGATGCAAAAGTTACGTACAGCCTATCAACATAAGGAGTTTAAAGAGCAAATACACAGTTATGATGAGGTTACACAGCTCATGAATAAGGGGCTACAAAAAGTTGCGGATAAAAAATCCATTATGGAGTCACTGAAACGTTACCCTGATAAATATGTTGAGGTGACAGCAGATAACACTCTACAATTCAAGGCTGGTAAATCTATTCTTTTTTTACAGAAATACTGCTTTATTCATGTGTTTAACGTTAAGAAACCCTATCAGTTGAAGAAAGTACAATTCAAAGGCTTAACCGCCTTCGGATATGGATTTAATGAGTTCTCAGTAAGAACCAAGAAAACCATGCTCTTAAATGAAAAACGATATAACGCTCGTACAGGACAATTAGTTGAGGAGTAATTATCTCAGTCTAATTTTTACAAAACTAAAATGGCACATCAAGTGCCATTTTTCTCATCCCTATTTCAACTAAATAACTTAATATAAATTAATAGGATATTTAGTCTAAAAACTTAGAATATAGCATTGAAAGAAGATAATGGAACTGATAAAAAGGGATTTTACAGTGGGGTACATCTATGGAAATTACAGCCGATAAAAAGTCAGTTTTCGAATTAAAGGATTTCTACTTTTCGGTACCTAATTATCAACGTGAATATGTATGGAAAGCAGATGATCAGGTTGAGCAATTTCTTGTAGATGTTGATAATGAATATGAAGAAGATAGTAAAGAACAGCAAAGCTATTTCATAGGTTCTATAATTATCGTAAAAAATGATGAGGGTAAATATGAGGTTATCGATGGGCAACAACGCCTTACTACAATCATGCTCACCCTGTGTGCCATGCGAGATCTACTAGAAAATCAAGAGTTGGATAGAATACCGAAGAGATACCTTGAAACAATACAAAAATTACTATGTGATTTTAATACTAAAACTGATCAAGAAGAGATTAGATTAGAACTTCAATATGATGAAAGCAAAGGCTTCCTATCACATTTAATTCTTCAAACAGAATATGATGGTGACAAAACTGCTTCTATTCAAAAGATGCTCGAAGCTTATAAGACTATAAAGGCTCATCTTAATAAGTATCTAGAAAAGGGCTGTGATGTACTCGTTTCTTATATTCGATATTTTATCAATCATATTGATCTTGTCATTATTGAATCTGAAAATATTGGTAGTGCATTAAAAATCTTTGAAACGATCAATCAACGTGGTGTTGGCCTCAATGCTATGGATCTAGTAAAGAACCTATTATTTAGCAAAGCAAATCAGAAAGACTTTGAGAAAATTAAAGATACGTGGAAAAAAATCACTGCATTACTGCAAAGTTGTGGTGAAGATGAGAACCCTTTACGATTCTTACGTTATTTCATGATGGCTCGTTATCATGATGGTATCCTCAGAGAAGATGATATTTACAAATGGATTATCTCACCATCAGGAAAGAAAACTCTCAACTATGAATCAAATCCTTTAGATTTAGTAATAGAAATCCAATTCATTGCTCAACGTTACGCTTACTTAGTCAATGCAACAAAAAGTATCAATCCTAACCAAGCAGATAAAAGTAACTTTCCGAATGTAACTAATATTGGCTTCATCAATAAATATAAAGCTAGACAGCATTTAGTACTCCTATTAGCGTTAGAAAAGAAAACGCAAGATAAAGAGTTAAATTACTTAGCAAAACAGCTCGAAAGCTTCTATTTTTTTAGCAATACACTTGGCATACAATCTAAAAATAATGAAAGATTATTCGCTATGTGGGCAAGAGAGTTTAGAGGTAAAGTTACTGAAGCAGAAATTACCAAAACTGTTGCTGTAACCATTCTTCCTTATATCAAAGAAAAATATGATGAATTTAAGCATGTTTTCTTGAATATTAGACATGGATCATATAACCCTCAATATAGACAACGTTTTATTCTCGGCAGCTTAGAAAATCAGGCACGTATCGAATCTGGATTAACACCGTTATCACACAAGCAAGTGCAGGCATATGAAATAGAGCATATCCTTCCTCAAACACCTAAAGATGGAATCCTTACTCCAGAGTTTGTAGACAAAGCAAGCTATCACAATTCAGTGTATAAATTAGGCAATGTTACTTTATTAGAAAGTGTAATTAATCAAGCCGTAAATAGAATGAATGATCTGAATGGCGTGTGGTTTGCAAGTAAATGTGATGAATACATTAAATCAGATGTATTAACAACAAATCTAATAAATGATGATTACACTATTGGGAAAAACACTGCCATTAATCGCTTTAAAGAAGCTTCTGCATATTCATTTAAGTTTTGGGATAGCTTGGCAGTATCAAAACGACAGGAAATTCTTTTAGATTTAGCCTTAAATGTTTGGAAAATTTGCGGACAACGAATTGATTCATAGCACTATATAATTTAAAAAAGCGAGTCGTTACAGTGCGCTGATTACTGTAACGGCTACAACTAAAATTATAACGTAGTATTAAATTTTAGAGGGAAAATTACATGCAATATGATACAGAAAGATATAAAAAAATTTATGAAGCAATGTCTCCCGAGGAGATTGCAGAAGTAAATCGGAAAAATGATGAAGAGCATAGAAAGCAAGCTGAAGCCTTTCAGGCTGGATATAAAATAGGAATATGTTACCTATGCAATAAGCCATTCCAAACTATTAGCAAAAATACACCGTGTCTGCATTGGTTATTACGTCAATGCAAGTTTAAGAAAAAAGACTTTCCTAAACTCTACCAAAAATATGGTTATGGAAATATTGCCGCATTTATTCGATGGTGTGCAAACCAAGAAAGAATGCTATCGAACATTAATGATTTGGAAGAAGAAAAATCAGATAAAAAAATTCTATCCTATACAGTGAAATGGAAAAATATTGAATGGACATTCGACTGTTCTCCAAATGACTTTGAGGGGCATAAAGGAACATCAATTGACTACCCGCACTACCACTTTCAAATGAGAATCGATGGGCAGCAGTTTATTAACTTCAACGAATTTCATTTACCATTCCATGAATATGATTTATTCATATTAAAAACAAGTAAGGAACAAGGTGGCTGGTTTAAACACAATTTCGGAGCTATCGGTTCAGGTATGCAAGAAGCTCTTGATGTTGATTTAAATGATATACTTGAGCATACAACTATCTCAGAAAATCAAGACGAAGCTACATACCACTTCTCAACACTCATTGATGCTAGCAATAATCCTATCTCTGGCGAAGAGATATATGAAATACAGAAAGAAGCAGAACGAACTGGAAAATCTTTTGCTTATGTAGCTCAACATAGGCTAAAAGAACGTGCAAATGTTCAAACGATTATTAGCCCAGCAGACTCAATACCTGACATCGCATCTAGAACGGAACACAATCGAAGATAGAATCCTCTAAATACCGTTAATTAAAGTATTTAACGATAAAAAACCTTATCTGACTAGGAAAGCTCAATTCATGGGCTTAACAGTCTTCGGATATGGGTTTTACAACGTCTCAGTGAGGGAAAAGAAGTTCATTATCTTAAATGCACGGATAGGGCTAGAAGAAAGGTCGCTTGACGACTAATAGCCTAGCTTTTTTAAATGGATGGATGGCACGTAATGTGCCATTTTTATTCAAACAATAATACCATCTTGTAGAGTTTTACTCAGCCAATATGTAAGAGCGAACTTTTCTCTTATAAACTTTATTATTATGCATAAATTTAGGCAAAATCTCGTCAAACATATCGATCATACAACCAACATTACTATTACTTTCTAAATGAAGGAGTATTTTTCTTTGCAGTTCAATCATGTTTTTATCATATTTATCTCGAATCTCTTTTAGTTTTTCATCATCATTTAGTTCATATAAAACCAAAGCCTTACTAGATATTTTATAATTATTCTCATTAATTTTTTTAGTTCTAGTAGCTATCTCATCATATATTTCATGAACCAGCAAACTGCGTTTTTTGTTTCTTAATGTTCCAGATATACTAGTAATAACTTCAATGTCATCATTGATAGCAATTAAAAGACTTTTTGCTTCTTCAGCAATCACTGTTTTATTATGTTGGTCTTTCCAATCATTAAATACTAGAAATACAGCAAACCCCGCAAATGCCGTAGCGCAGCAACTCAGTAAAGCTATATATAGTGCAGCATATTCTTTGAACTCGTTAAGATCATTTGTGAACGGTGCATAAAAACTTCTTGAACTACTTTCCCCTGTTCCTGTCCAGAACCAATTAAAAATAGCCGTACTAAAAAGAATAATCCCTATAAATGCTAAAAAACCTAAACATGCAATTTTCTTACTTTTCATTATTTCTTCTCGAAACTAATGTAAATATGATAATTCAAATCATCATTAATAAAAATTGAAATATTAAAAGTCATTCTATAACAATTAGCTTCAGCAGATTCCTCACTTTTTCATTTGTATTCTCTGATCAAAGAGACTCATCTATCGACCTCTCAGAGAGCAGAGAATACAAATGCGGAAAATATTTTCCGCATTGAAAATATGAGAATTCCTTTGAAAATTATGGAAAAATAGCAAGAGTTAGGGGGAGAAATTGATATAAAAGAAAAAAAATCCCGACACTCCTCCTCTATTATTCATCGCATTATCTACTAGAACATGCTTACAGTCACAAATGATCAGAAGATTACGGTCGTATCCACTGTTCAATGATTTAACATGGTCATTTACGGTCTATCAAAATCTCTTATCTTTCTACGGTCTATTCTTACGGTCGGTAGCAATTGTACGGTCCATCAACGGTTTTGTACCAAATTTTCCAGAATGGAGGTCTTATATATCTTAGGCTTACAAAAATGAATATTTTCCTATGAGTCTATCATTTTTTGCCATCCTCTTATTTTTCAATAACTTATGAAAAAATAAGTCTGGTCTCATTGATTTCATTCAATAATTTACAATTCTATGCTCGCATAATATTGGATTTATTCAATAAAAATAATGACTTACTCTTACTTGTAATCAGTAGGTCCACAGTTCGAATCCGTGTGCCGGCACCATCATTAAACCTCATGAATATTTGATTTATGGGTTTTTTGTTGTCTGTAGATTTTACAATCTACCTTGTGACTCTATTGTCTTAGGTGGCAAAGAAATTCGTTAATAAGAAATGAAAAAAGCCCAACATCCTGTTGGGCTTTTTTCGTATTTCGTTACTAGGTACACTTCCTGTAATACCTCACGTCCTGATGCTTAAACTTATTATTGTTGTTTTACGTTTCGGAACTTCCTGTTCCTGATGAGTTCATCATAGGCAATTTATCACGTCATAAAAAGGGGTCAATTTCCCGAATATATGTACGAAAAAGCGTACATGGTTCTTTTAAATTTAAAACTTGATTTACTATCATTGAAATAAAAATATGAATTTATAAACAAATTCTGTTCGTCAATTAAATAAGAAAACGATATAATGAGTTTATTACTTTATTTCTAGAATAAATTTAAAAACAACAATGAACGAGATGTTTACTTTTCCATCAAATCTTTTTCAACCTTTAGTGACCATACTTACATGCCTTATTTTCATTGTAAGTAAAATGCCTCAGCTAAAATTTAGAAAAACCATATTATTTTTCGCCATTGTCAGCTTTACTTTAATCTGTACTTTGGCAATATTTGGCTTTTTTAATTAAGCCTTATTTCTTGCTCTTCTCTATCATTTTTTCAAAGTGTTTAAGGTTGGGGTTCAGTGTATCCCATGCATAGGCTTGGCTCACAAACACCTCTGCTCTAGGTTGATAAAGACTCGGGTCATCAAGCGTACCTGCACGTATTGAAATCATTTCAGGCGCAATTTCAGGTAAGCCAAAAAGCTGAGAACCACACGTCGGGCAAAACGCTCGTTTAATAGGTCGGCCAGAAGATCCCAAAGTCTCAAAATATTTAAGCTCACCACTTACTTTCAATTCAGACTGGTGAAAAAAAGCGATTGGTGCATATGCTGAACCTGTGGCCTTTTGGCAATCCCGACAGTGGCAATTAAAGCTATAACGTGGCTCTGCTTCACTTTGGTAGCTCACAGCTCCACATAAACACGATCCTTGATATTTGGCTGACATAGCTCATCCTATTTTTTTATTGCTGTGATTTGAATATAACGTACATATCCATTTTGGTAGAGTTGTTGGCATAACTTTGCAGTCATTTGAATTTTAAAATTTGCCAATCCTCGGCTTTGCTTTTGTCCTTGTTGATTTTGAATATATTGCGAAAAACCGAGTAATACTTGCTGAGATAAATCTTCAATTTGAATATCGACAAAACCTTGTTGTTCCAAGGTAGCTCTGAGCATTTTTTCATTTGGCACACTATCCCAAGCGACATTTGCTGCTTTGAGTAAATAACGATGCTTTTGTTCTTGTAAAATGGTCATGTTTTGACATGAATCGGCACGCATTAGGTAGTGAAAACCTAATCGTCCTTTTGAATTTAAAACTGGAGTGATGGAATCTAGAAATGAATTTAAATGACTGTGATAAGCCGCATCAATACACATCACCACATCGAAGTATTGTTTAAATTCAAATTGTTTTAAATTTAAAAATGAACCACAGAGAATCTGGCTTATTTCGGGAATAAGCTTTTGAATTTTATGAACACATTGGGTTTGCAATTCAACTGCACTGAGGCTTTTAGGCTGATAATGCTGTAACCAGTGCAACAAACTTGCACCCTGTCCGCAGCCTAAATCTAAGAGATGATCTTTTGAATTTAAATTGATAGCTTGTGCCAAATGGTCAGCCAATTGGCGACAAGCTTCACGGTAGTTTTGGGTATTTTTCCAAAAACCCAAATTTGTCCAAGCAAGCTCTTGATCATCCCCTAAGCTTGATGCATCAATTGCATATTTATGAGGGATGAATCGAGAGAGAACTGCTCGAACTTTTGTTTTCACAATTTTAGTAGCCGAGTTCTGGGGCGACTTCCACCTTAGGTTTTAAACCTACAAATGGTAAAGGTGCACCTAAAATTTCAGCAATATGCATGGCAGAAGTAACTGCTGACTCTAAAATTGGCAAGCCATCACACGACCATGAACCACAGTAAAATACTTTACGGCTTGGGTCTAAATGGCGTTGTTGCAATTCTTTGTTTAAAGCAACTGTTTGTGAGTCTACAACCGCACGCGTTAAAGTCACTTTTGAAATAACTTTTTTAGGGTCGATATCAACCACTGGACGCCAAGTCTGGAATACAGGATTTTTACCTACGAGTGTTGGCTCAACCGCATTCATCCAAACTGTAAATTGCTGACGCGTAAACTTACGGTCCATCATGTAGCTCAGTACTGACCAGTCTTTACGGCGTGGCGGCATGACTGTCGCATCGGTATGAATCACAAGATCGCCTTGTTCAAAGCGGAATTGCTTAAGCAAGTTCATATCTTCTGCAAACTGTTCAGGATTTAAAAACTCATCGATTTTAGAGGTTGGCGTTGCAACAATCACTCGATCAAATAAGTTCTGTTCACCTTGGCTGTTTTCAACCAGTACTTTTTCGCCTTGTTGCTCAACTTTCTTAATTGCCGATCCGCTATGGATATCGATGCCTTTAATCAAGCTATCTACAAATGCAGGTGTACCACCCTTCATGCGCAATAACATGTCGCCATCAGTTAAGTGACGTAAAAACTCAAGTAAGTTTTTTGCAGGCCAATCGCCAATTGTTTTCGGATTACACGTACAGATTGTATAGAGCACTGGCATAACCACACCATGCCAGAATACTTCCTCAATATCGTTCTGATTAATAAATTCAGCGAGGGTAATATCTTGATTTTTAGATTTAAAAAACTGGTGAATCGCAGTTTTTAATTGCAACATCCCTTTCACAAGACGCCAGCCATATTGCTGGATGCCTTTACGGTTATTAATAATCGGGAAATTACCAATACGGCTACGAGATGTCGTTAACCATGTTTCCGTACGATCTTCGAATAACCAGCTACAAGACATATAAGTACGAACTGGGAAAGTTTTAATGCCTAAATGAGCAGCAAGGCTGAGTGTATTTTTCCATAAGTGAGGATTCATCACACGAAGCGGTGCATCAATAATTCCACCATCGAACTCAATGCTATGGCTATCCATTCCCCGGCCAGAAAGTGCTTCAAATATCGTGATCGTATGCCCTGCATCTTTCAGAATTCTTGCTGCCGCAAGACCTGCCATTCCACTGCCAATAATTGCGATATTCAAAATGATGTCCCATTTTTCGAGAATTTTTTTGATTATCACTCATACCCCAAAAAAACACCGTATTAAAAACTACCAGATTTTTATTTTTTGCATCAATTTATATAGAAAATATTTAGCTGCTAATAAGATCAAGTTTTTATATTTTTTTACAAAATCAGAGAAGCTGATAAAACCTTATATTTTTTGAAAATTTAAAAAAAATCTTTTAAATAAAATAAGATAATTTAACTATTTTTATATCATTTGTTTTACAAGAATCTTTTTTTAATATATTATTAAGTCATAATAATGAGAAGCAAATCACATAAAACACTGCCGCAACAACAATGAAAACCATCATAAAAACAGAATCTTTACAGCGAAAAAGCCCGCTATTCACACTTGATAGCGGGCTTTTTATTACTTTGTTTTTAGAGGTTCTTCAAATGCAATTCGGCAATTTATGCTTCTTGCATGATTGAACCGAATTTTCCACGATTAAAATCATTAATCGCTTCCATAATCTCGGCTTTGGTATTCATGACGAATGGACCATAACCTTCGATTGGTTCATTGAGTGGTTGGCCAGTTAACACTAAAAATTTAGTGTCTTCTTCTGCATTTAAACTAAACTCAACGCCCTCACGAGACAAAATCGCAACGGTTTTACCTTCAAGACGATTTGCATCATTAACCACAACAGCACCATCTAATATCACAACAAGCGTGGTGTGACCTTCAGGTACATAGAGGGTATGTTTTTGGCCTTTAACCAATTTACCATCCCATACATTTAATGGACTAAATGTAGTTGCAGCACCTTTTGCATCTGCATATTCACCTGCAATAATCCGCAAATGACTGCCTTGTTCGTCTAGTGCAATGTCTGGAATATCTTTCGCTTCAATCGCTTGGTATTTTCCAGGCGTCATTTTTGAATGAGCAGGTAAATTTACCCACAATTGCACCATTTCAAAAAGACCACCATGCTCTGCAAATTCAGGAGAATGGAACTCTTCATGCAACACGCCTGCACCCGCAGTCATCCACTGTACATCACCAGTTTTAATGGTTCCGCCGCCGCCACTTGAGTCTTTATGGGTCACCTCACCTTGGTAGGCGATGGTCACTGTTTCAAAGCCACGGTGAGGATGCGAACCTACGCCTTGCTGTTCAGTCGTTGGCGAGAATGTATAAGGCGCTGCATAATCGAGTAGCAAAAATGGGCTTAAGGTTTGGCCTAAACGGTCATAAGAGAATAGGTTATATACAGGGAAACCATCACCCACCCAATGCATGTGGTTATTTTGATATGCACCAAGAAATTTCTTCATCTGATCTCTCCTATATATGTAGGATTTTCTTGAACTGGTATTGATTTTACGCCTCAATAATTGCAGTTTATAGATCAGGATTAGCAACACATTATTTCATCTATGAGACAATCATAGAATTTAATGTACTCTTTTTAAGATCGTCCTATTTTTAAAATTCTTAATCCTATTTTTTAGACTTAATCACGACATAAAACTCAACTAGCATAATTTTAGGCAATAACGACCTACTCAATAATTTTTGATTATTTATTTTGATAACACGAGGACATAAAAAATGGCTCAAGATTACGTGCGTTTAGACAAGGATAATGCTGCGGTTCTTTTAGTTGACCACCAAGCAGGTTTGCTTTCTTTAGTTCGAGATATCGATCCAGATAAATTTAAAAACAACGTACTTGCTGTTGCGAATGCAGCAAAATACTTCAACCTTCCAACGATTTTGACAACCAGTTTTGAAACTGGTCCAAACGGTCCTTTAGTTCCTGAGTTAAAAGAGATTCATCCAGATGCGCCTTTCATCCCTCGTCCAGGCCAAATCAATGCATGGGACAATGAAGACTTCGTAAAAGCGGTTAAAGCGACAGGTAAAAAACAACTAATTATTGCAGGTGTGGTAACTGAGGTTTGTGTGGCATTCCCAGCTTTATCTGCACTCGCAGAAGGCTTTGAAGTATTTGTGATTACTGATGCTTCTGGTACTTTCAACGAATTAACACGTGATGCTGCTTGGGACCGTATGTCAAAAGCAGGTGCTCAGCTTATGACGTGGTTTGGTATGGCATGTGAATTACACCGTGACTGGCGTAACGACATCGAAGGTTTGGGTACATTGTTCTCAAATCACATTCCTGACTACCGTAACCTGATTTCAAGCTACAATCACAACACTAGCCAAAAATAAGTTCAATTGCCAAGATTAGAGTGCTTAAGCGCTCTAATCTTAAATTTAAATGGATTGATCGGACATTGATAAGTTCTTTTGATGATTTTTATTATTTCTATTTAGTCGTAAAACACGGCGGCTTTAGTGCAGCCAGTGATGCTGAAAATATTAGTAAATCTAAGCTCAGCCGACGCATTATTGACCTTGAAAATAAATTTAATGTCAGCCTGATTCAAAGAACAACACGTGATTTTAAGGTGACCGATTTAGGCCAAGAGTTTTATGAGGAATGCTGCAAAGTTATTACTCAAGTTGAATGTGCAGAAAACGTGTTATTAAAGCAAAAAAGTGAGCCTCAAGGATTGGTCAAAGTAAGTTGTCCACCTCTGATGATGCATTTTCAAATTAGAAAAATTTTAAATCAGTTTTTAAAAACCTACCCCAAAGTTGAGATCGCACTCGAGCTAACAAGCCGTCGAGTAGACATCTTGCATGATGATATCGACCTCGCGATTCGTACCAATTTTGAACCCAATGAAGATTCGAATTTAATTGTTCGTGATGTGATTAAAACCGATCATTGTTTGGTGGCTTCGCCTGAATTACTGCAAGGTCGCATCATTGAACATTATTCTGAATTACAGGACTTTCCGAGTATTAGCTTAGGTACTCAAAAGCAAAATCCTATTTGGCATTTATGCAATATTCGTAATGGTGAAACTGTCGATGTGCCTTATCAACCACGAATCAAAAGTAATGATTTGGCTGGTGTGTATTATGCCGTGATGGATGGTTTAGGCATTGCCGACCTTCCTTTTTTGACCGTCGAATCTGAAATTCGTAAAGGTACGCTTATACATATTCTTTCTGACTGGAAGTCGAATATTGGTACGTTGCAATTGGTATATGTTTCAAGAAAAGGTCAGCGTTTGGTGGTTGAAAAACTCATTGAAACGCTGATTGATGAACTCAGGCGTTTGCCTGAAAGTCGTGATGGCTATCTATCGACTTAAAATAAAAAACCGGTCATGAATGGGCATGACCGGGTTTTTGTGAAACATCACATACAGCATAACTGTATGTTTTCGTTCAGAACAAAACGAACTCGCTTTATTCCTTACTCAGATAAGTCTACGCAGAGGTATTTCATTTCGACATATTCTTCGATGCCGAATTTTGAACCTTCACGACCTAGACCTGATTGTTTTACGCCACCAAACGGAGCAACTTCGTTTGAAATCGCGCCCGTGTTAATGCCGACCATACCGTATTCGAGTGCTTCACCCACTCGCCATTGACGAGCTGTGCTTTGAGTAAATAAATAAGCAGCTAAACCAAACTCGGTATCGTTCGCCATCGCCACTGCTTCATCTTCAGTTTTAAAGCGGAATAGTGGTGCAAGCGGACCAAAAGTTTCTTCTTTAGACACTTTCATGTCTTGAGTTACGCCAGTTAAAACTGTTGGCTCAAAGAATGTGCCACCAAGTGCCGAACGCTGACCACCGATACGAATTGTCGCGCCTTTCTCAGTTGCATCTGCAATATGAGACTGAACTTTTGCAATCGCATCTTCATCAATTAAAGGCCCTTGAGTTGAACCTTCTTGACGGCCATCGCCAACTTTAAGCTTAGACACAGCTTCAACCAAACGCTCTGCCAATGCATCGTAAATACCGTCTTGAACATAAATACGGTTAGCACATACACAAGTTTGACCGCTGTTACGATATTTACTTGCCATAATGCCCTGAACTGCTTGCTCAAGGTTAGCATCGTCAAATACCACAACTGGTGCATTACCACCGAGTTCAAGCGAAAGCTTTTTAATGGTTGGCGCACATTGTTGCATCAAGATACGGCCAACTTGAGTTGAACCTGTGAAGCTTAACTTACGAACAATATCGCTTTCACATAGTGTTTTACCCACTTCAACCGCATCACCACTAATGTTAATTAAAACATCAGCTGGTAAACCTGCCTGTAAAGCCAATACTTCAAGTGCATAGGCGGTTAACGGCGTTTGCTCTGCCGGTTTAACCAACATTGAACAACCCGCAGCAATGGCTGGGCCTGCTTTACGCGTAATCATAGCAGCAGGGAAATTCCACGGCGTAATTGCAGCTGTAACGCCAATCGCTTGTTTAATCACGAGCAGACGTTGGTTTGGCAACGTAGGTGTTAAGACTTCACCATCAATACGGCGAGCTTGCTCGGCAAACCAGCGGATGAATGAGGCTGCATAACCAATTTCACCACGTGCTTCTGCCAATGGTTTACCTTGCTCAGCTGTTAAGATTTGAGCCAGATTTTCTTTGTGCTCAAGCATGAGGTTGTACCATGCCAATAACACATCAGCACGCGCCAAAGCAGTTTGCTTTTTCCAAGCAGCTTGCGCTTTTGCTGAACGGTTAATTGCGGCTTCAACTCCTGCACGGTCATAGGTTTTTACCCATGCCAAAGTTTCACCTGTAGCAGCATCATTAACTTCGATATAGTCATTTGATGCAGGTGCTTCTAATGAAATATCAGGATGTTTTAATAAATACTGCAAATTATTTTGAATCATGCAGATTGCTCCATTGCTTTTGCACTACCTGCTTTGAGTGTCGCAAAACCTTGTTTCAAGATATCAAGGCCTTGACGAAATTGTTCAGCAGGAATGGTTAATGGATATAAGAAACGAATTACATTACCGTATTTACCACAAGTAAGAAGTAACAACCCGTTTTCCATTGCATAGTTTTGTACAACTTTTGCTTGTTCAGCTGTTTCAAGTTCTACTGCAACCATTGAACCTAATGCACGAATATCAGTTACGACGTCGCCTGTTGCTTGCTGAATATCTTTAAGTGCAACAACCAACTCTGCACCTAATTCATTTGCACGGTCGCATAAGTTTTCTTCTTCAATCGCATCAATCACAGCATGCGCAGCAGCAACCGCAATTGGGCTACCTGCGTAAGTACCGCCTAAACCACCAGGGTTTGGTGCATCCATCACTTCTGCACGGCCCACAACACCTGAAATAGGGAAACCGCCGCCCAAGCTTTTCGCCATCGTGATGAGGTCTGCTTTAGTCTCGTAATAGTTCATTGCGAACAATTTACCAGTACGGGCAAAACCTGATTGTACTTCGTCAGCAACCAATAAAATGCCGTGCTTGTCGCAAATTGAACGTAAACGTTTTAAGAACTCAGCTGGCACAACATTGAAACCGCCTTCACCTTGTACTGGCTCAAGTACGATTGCCGCAACATCATGTGGTGCAATATCTTCACTGAAAATATCTTCAACGCTTTCAATTGCCGCGTCTACTGAAATACCTTTAGCAGGCACTGGGTAACGCGCGTGGAACACACCCGCTGGCATTACACCGAAATCACGTTTGTAAGGCGCTGTTTTACCTGTCATTGCCATCGTCATGAATGAACGACCGTGGAAACCATTACCAAAAGTGATAATGCCGTGACGACCTGTATAACAACGAGCAATCTTTACCGCATTTTCAACTGCTTCTGCACCAGTTGTGAAAAAAGCTGACTTCGCAGGCCCCGCAATTGGCGCGCGTTCATTAATACGCTCAGCTAAAGCGACATAGCTTTCATAAGGTGTTACTTGATAGGCAGTATGCGTAAATTTAGTGAGTTGTTCAGTCACCGCTGCAATCACTTTAGGGTGGCGATGGCCTGTATTTAAAACCGCAATACCGCCAGCAAAGTCGATAAATTGGTTGCCTTCCTTGTCCCAAAGCGTGGCATTTTCAGCTTTTTCCGCATACCACTGACACATCACGCCTACACCACGTGGAGTTGCTTGCTGTTTACGTGCGTTAAGTGCAGAATGTTGATTATCCATTTGATTCCCTCATATTTTCATCATCAGTTGCAGCTTTGGTTTCTTGCATCCTGTGCTTAATTTTCAGGGTGCTTTACAACGACTGCCTATGCATGTAATTTCGCTCGTCTGATGCCAACTGACGAGAGCCACTTTTTAACTGTAGGAGAGAGCCAATTGCGTAGTTTACTTGGAGATCATTTGCTGCAACGACTCCAACAGGACACTGAAGGGAAACTACATCAACGCCTTTTCCGTTGCCTGCGTGGTGCCATTATTGATGGAGTCATCCAGCCCAAGACTCGTCTACCTGCGTCACGCGACTTAGCCAGTGAAATTCATGTTTCAAGAAATACAGTGCTTAGTGCCTATGAACAGCTACAAGCTGAAGGCTACTTAGAAGCCCGTACGGGACACGGCACATGGGTTGCCGAAAAATTACCAGAGAGTTTTTTAAATACACAAAACAAGAAAACAGTAGTTTCAAGCCCAAAAGTTCAAAATTCTTATGCGCTATCACAGCGTGGTTCCAACTTATTGGGCTATGCCGCAGCGTCGCCACACCAATGGGGAGCTTTCGTGCCGGGAGCACCGGATGTAACCGAGTTCCCACATCATATTTTTAGTCGTATTCAAGCACGCTTGAGCCGAGAGCCTGACATTAACCGCCTGATTTATAGCAATGCAGGTGGATGTATAGAGCTTCGAAGTGCGTTGGCAGATTACTTACGTGTTGCGCGTTCGGTTCAGTGCGATGCAGACCAGATTATTATTACCGAAGGCATTCACCAAGCGATCGACTTAGTCTCACGTGCGCTCAGCGATATGGGAGATAAAATCTGGATTGAAGATCCAGCTTACTGGGGAATGCGTAATACATTGCGTATTAATGGTCTCGATATTCAGCCGATGCCTGTCGATGCTGAAGGTATTATTCCTGAGGAAAATCCGGCCAAGCCACCAAAACTCATTTTTGTCACGCCTTCACACCAATATCCGCTTGGCTCTCATTTAAGCCTAAACCGCCGACGTAAACTGATTGAGATTGCACGTCAGCATAATAGCTGGATTGTCGAAGATGATTATGACAGTGAGTTCCGTTTCTCGGGTCAGCCTTATCCATCTTTACAAGGGTTAGAAAATGATGCGCCTGTGCTGTACATGGGCACGTTTAGTAAAACTATTTATCCATCCTTAAGAATTGGCTATTTAGTCGTACCTAAGCCGTTATTTTCACCATTACGCATTGTAGCAGCCGAGCTTTATCGTGGTGGACACTTGCTTGAGCAAAAAGCCCTAGCTGAATTTATTCGTGAAGGCCATTATGAAGCGCATATTCGCCGTATGCGCCTACTCTATGGCAAGCGCCGCGACTACTTGGTGAGCTTAATTCAACGTTATCTTGGTCCCGAATTTATTCATGAATATGATGAAGCGGCAGGGTTACATCTGGTTTTAAAACTACCGAACTCTTGCGATGATGTCGCGATTGCAGCCACAGCGCTTGAACGTGGTGTCAAAGTTCGTCCTCTTTCACAGTACTACATGCAGTCACATGCACATGCAGAACGTGGGCTGCTGATGGGCTTTGCCTGTGTAAATGAAAAAGATATGGTGATGGCTTTTGGCGTCTTGCTCCAATGCTTACGTGAAGCAGGCGTACCTACGCTAAATTAACTTTCCTCTGTTATTAAAACAAATAAAAAAGAGCCTGTTTGTAAGGCTCTTTTTTTATTTAAAAATTTAAACTAACTTTTCTTCATGACTATGAGTTAAATGGGTCGCTCTACGATCTTTACCCCAACCTAGCTTTTCAGACAACAAACCGAAGAACACAATAATGCCGAACAGCGCTGTGGTGTAAATCACTTCTTTAAAATAGGTGCCTTCAATCAACATGGTAAGAATTGCACCAATAATTGCAAAGATCACCACATAAGTTAGATAAGGGAACATCCACATTTTAAAGTCAATTTTCACGCCTTCAGCCTCTAACTTTTTACGCATACGAAGCTGAGAATAAGCAATAGTCAGGTAAACATACAGTGTTGCTGCACCTGTTGTTAACATGAAAAAATCATAAACATTCATACTCTCGGTTGCAGTTAAAACTACGGCAATCACAGAGAAGAAGCATGACACAATCACGCCTACCCAAGGACTACTTTTACTGTTTACAGAGCCAAAACTTTTCGGTGCATCACCACGTTTAGCTAAAGAGAACAACATACGTGAACACGTATAAAGAGCTGAGTTAAAGCAACTACATACTGAGGTTAGAACCACGAAGTTTACGATATGGCGCGCGCCAGGAATGCCTAGTGCAGACAACGTTACGCTATAGGTTCCCCAAGTTGAATCTTTCAAAAGTTCATTGTTGTGGGGAATCAAACATACCGCAACGAACATTGAACCAACGTAGAATAAAATAATTCGCCAAACCACCGAGTTTGATGCTTTACGAATTTCTTTCGATGGATTTGCCGACTCTGCTGCCGCTACCGTAACAATTTCAGCACCAATGTAGGCAAACATGACTCCAAGCAAAGCTGTGATAACGGATGAGCCGCCATTTGGCATAAAGCCTTGAGAAGTTAAATTACTAATACCAGAAGCAGCCGGATTACCCCAAGGCCACAAATGCATGATCGCTAAACTACCAATCACAAGGAAAATAACAATCGCGATGACTTTGATGAGGGCGAACCAAAACTCAAATTCACCATAGTTTTTCACGTTTTGTAAATTAACAACAACCAGTGCACCAATCACCACGACCATATAGACCCAGATCGGTATAAACGGGAACCAATTGTTTAGAATTTTACCTGCCACATAGGCTTCCCACCCCATGAGCATGGCCAGAGTACACCAGTACAACCAACCAATTGAAAACCCTGCCCAACGGCCAATCGCACGGTCAGCATAAGTTGAAAAAGAGCCACTATCAGGGTTTAAAACGGCCATCTCGCCTAACATACGCATGATGAACCAAACAAGTAGACCACCTAAAGCGTAAGTTAAGAAAACTACAGGTCCAGTATTGTAAATAATACTGCCTGAGCCGACGAATAGAGAACCACCAATAACCCCTGCAATCGAGATCATGGTCAGGTGGCGTGATTTGAGTCCATGTTTTAAACTTTGGGAGTGATTGGCTTCAGAACCATTTTGATGAGCTGCCATATCATTTTCCTTAATATATGGAGGATATCGGCTAGTCTCGGAAATCCTCCGAAGCCAAAAAATATCCCCTAAAAATTTAGCCGTTCTGCCCAATTCCTAAAACAGAAAATTCACTGAGCTTATCCGGCGCTTCCGTATGCATACTTCCAATAGCTTTAATTTGTCGTTTCGGCACTCAAGAAACGAGAGCCATTTTTGTAATAAAAGAGAGAGCCAATTGCAAAATTTATACGCAAAATTGGCCCTTTTTGTAGGGGATGCTGGTAAATGGCTTTTAGTTTTTATTTTAATCAGATTGAAATTCTTTAGTTTTGTTCAGAAATTAATAATGCCTTTGTGCCTGTTTCCAACGCTCTAAATATATGTTTCTGGTCAGCTGGATAACAAATATAATCTCCAACACCAAGCTCAACAGCTTCATCAATTAAGCCCACCAAAGCTTTACCTTCAACCATAATAATATGCTCCACAGAACCAACTGGATGCGGCTCTGAAAGGCGGTCTTCGCCTGGTTCAACAATTAGTAAATAAACATCTCGGCGCGCATGTGGCGGACAAGTCGCTAACAAAATTGCTTTGTAGTTGGCAATCTCAGAACTCACTGTTGGCCCATCGCCACAGCGAATCACTTGCACCTGATTACTCGGCTCTTCCATCAACCGTGCAAATGGAATATTGAGCGCAACACAAAGTGCCCATAAGGTTTCAATGCTAGGGTTACCTTGGCCCGCTTCTAATTGTGAAAGAGTCGATTTGGCAACACCTGCACGACGAGCAACCTCTGCCAATGAAAGCCCTGCTCTTTGACGTTCACGCGTTAAACCTTTGGCAATAATTTCGATTGGCTGAGACATTCACCACATCCGTTCTATAAAAAAAACGATCGTTCGTTTTGACAAAACGATCAGACTTATTCATTATAATGGAAAATCGTTCGTTATATCATGCTATGTCTACATACTCTCTGATTAAAAAACTTAGTAAAGACACTACCCGCTCGATTTTCTTTGTATGTCTAGCGACGAGTGTCGTTGGTATGTCTTTAGGTTCACTCGCTGCAAGTTATGGCTTATCACTCTGGATCCCGCTTTGTCTATCCGTGTTTGTGCTCGCAGGAACTGCCGAATTTATCTTTATTGGTTTCTTGGCTGTAGGTGGTAGCCCAATTGCAGCTGCGATTGCAGGACTACTCGTCAATTTAAGACATCTACCTTTTGGTATTGCGGTCAATGAACTAATCCGTGGCAAATATTCTCGATATTTCGGGGCTCATATCATGAACGATGAAAGCGTTTTGTTTGGTATGGCACAGCCCGATTTTGAAACAAAAAAAGCTGCTTACTGGTTATGTGGTATATGCATTATGCTCAGTTGGCCACTGGGTGTCACTGCGGGTTATTTCATTGGAAGTGCTATTCCAGACCCTAAAACATTTGGCTTAGATGCCATTTTCCCCGCGATTTTAATTGCACTTACTTTTAATGCTTTAAAGAATAAAACCACTCGAAAAGCTGCATTTGCCGGATCAACTTTAGCGCTGATCACCACACCTTTTTTGGCCTCAGGACTTCCAATTCTGATTTCACTTTTTGGCTTAATATTTGGTAGAAAGAAATGAGTCAACAATTACTAATTATTTTAGGTATAGGCTTGCTAGCACTTGGAACGTATGGGATTCGTTTCGCTGGTTTTCATTTGGGTGCCAAGTTCTCTTTTTCTGAAAAGTACCAAGTTTTACTCTCAAACGGTGCGACTGTTTTGCTCTGTGCGATTGCAGTGACCACTACATTTTTTGAAGGTCAACATTTTGCGGGTTTCGCGCGTATATTTGGTGTTGGCTTAGCACTGTTCTTGGTTTGGAAAAAAGTACCGCTGTTATTAGTGATTTGCTTGGCAGCTGCCGGCACGGCACTTATACGTTTGCTTGGAATTGAGTAATAAAAAAGGCGAGATAAACTCGCCTTTTTTGAAACTTTGATTAGAACGGTAAATCGTCGTCTAAATCAGCTGGTGCAGAAGCTGGTTGTTGTGGTGCTTTAGGCGCAAAACCACCCGCTTGAGGGTTGCTTCCACCATTACCGAAACCACCTTGGTTACCATAACCACCGCTGTTTTGGCCATAGCCGCCACCTTGGTTGTTATTATTTTGATAACCATTACCACCTTGTTGAGGTGCGTTAAAACGTGGTTGGTTAAAATCATTACCGCCAGCGAAACCTTGTTCACCTTGTTGACGAGCATCTAACATTTGCATCTGGTCGCCACGGATTTCTGTAGTGTAACGCTCTTGGCCATTTTGGTCTGTCCACTGACGTGTACGTAGTGAACCTTCAATATAAACCTTAGAACCTTTACGCAAGAACTGCTGAGCAATTTCCCCTAAACGGTTATGCAAAACAATACGGTGCCATTCTGTTTGTTCTTTACGTTCACCGGTATTTTTATCAGTCCAAGCTTCACTTGTCGCGATTGAAAATTGGGTCAACGAGCCCCCATTTGGAAAAGTTTTTGTTTCAGGATCACGACCCAAAGTACCAACCAAAATAACCTTATTTACACCACGCATTAGCTGTCTTCATCCTATACATTTCTATGTTTTACTTTATAAGAGTTATGCTTAAATGGCTACCTCTTTACCGAACAACTGCGTTAAATCACGTCGCGCAGCATCATCTAGAGACTGTTTATCGACTTTAATATAAGCAACTTGCTGGTCAGGCATCACCACAACTTCTTCGATACCACGAATTGCCAATAGCTGTGTGGTCCACTCATTCACCTGTTGCACTTGCGGCAATGGCAACACAATCGATGACAAATACCGCGGCTGAGCTAAACCAAAACTAATTAGCAACCATATTATAGCAATCCCTGCTAAGACACTCCATCCAATCGCAGTATTATGTAACATCAATAATTGACCACCTAGTGTGCCACCAAAAAAAGCGCCTAAAAACTGACTACTGGCATTTACGCCCATAGCCGTTGCTTTTGACTGGATTGGAGCAGATTTTGACAGCCAAGAAGGCAATAAAGCCTCCATCACATTAAATGCAATAAAGAAAATTCCTAAGCCAGCGAGTAATACATATTTTGATTGATAACCAAATATGAGCAGCAGCAAACCTGCAATAATCCCTGTAATTGCTGTTAAGAAAATCCCGCGCATTTTGCGATATTTTTCAGCAATGATGATGCTTGGAAATGCAAAGAACAGGCTAATGACTAACAGCGGCAAATACACCAAACCATGGCTCGCCAAAGGAATATGCGCAAACTCGATGAGCTGTGAAGGCACATAAATAAACATGGCTGTCAGCAATAAATGCAATGCAAAAACCGAAACGTGTAAACGGTTTAAATCACCCATTTGAATGACTTGCTTAAGCTGCGCCATATAGCCTTGTTGATAATTACGATGATGACGAGTGACTTTAGGTACAAGCAATAACATCGCAATCGCAATCAAGCCCATAATGGTTGTCACAAAGAACAAACCAGAAATGCCCACAAGGCTTGTGAGCCAAGGCCCAAGGCTAAAAGCGACCACGAAAGACAGACCAATACTCATGCCCATCGCGGCCATGGCTTTAGTACGCTGCTCTTCACGTGTCACATCGGCTAAAAGCGCCATCACGACTGCTGAAACTGCACCAGCACCAGCGATGGCACGACCAATAATTACGCCATAAATCGTGTCAGATAAACCCGCAATTGCACCACCAATCGCAAACAGTAATAGACCAAATACTACAAGCGGTTTACGGCTAAAACGGTCTGCCAGTAAGCTAAATGGAATTTGTAAAATCGCCTGACTTAAGCCGTAAACCCCTACAGCCAAACCAATGAGTGCTGGAGTCGCATATTGATATGACTGCCCAACTACAGAAAAGACAGGAATAATCATGAACAAGCCCAACATGCGTAGCGCAAAAATACTACTTAAGGCAAAAGTTGAGCGACGTTCCAAAGCATTCATCATATCAATACACGTTATCAAACTAGGTAAATTATAAGCCGATTCGTTTCTAAAAATACGGAACACCTTATTTAAAATAACGATTTGGGCTTAAAAAAATAAAGAGGCATTTAGCCTCTTTATTCTATCGAACTTTACTGAAAATTAGCTTAAGGCGATTGTTGCTCACGCTTTGAATATTGAATTGAAGCAATAACCGCCCAAACAATAAACGCTACACCAATTAAACCAGTAACAACTTCAGGTACATGTACGCCTGTACCACTTGCAATCATAATGAATGCTAAAGCACCGATCGCATAATGCGCACCATGTTCTAAGAACACATAGGCATCTAGTGTGCCTTTTTCAACAAGGTAAACTGTCATTGAACGGACAAAAATAGCGCCGATCGCAAGGCCCAGCATAATCACGACAACATCGCTAGTAATTGCAAAAGCACCAATCACGCCATCAAAACTGAATGATGCATCTAATACTTCAAGATATAAGAAACCACCTATACCCGCTTTAACTACGCCAGAAGCCGCGCCCGATCCATCTTTCATAATAGCATTGCCATCTTCGTCAATTTCAGGCTCACCACCTAACATATGACTTAATACTTCAACGCCAATATAAACCACAATGCCCCAAATCCCAGCCATAGTCACCACAAGGCGCTGCGACTCATCAACATTTGCTGCCATAATTAACATCGCAATTAGAGCAATAAAGACAGACATTGCCGGTACACTTGCTAAACTAGAAAGTTTAGCTTCAAGCCATCTGAACCAATGGGTTTCTTTTTCTTCATCAAAGAAGAAGTTTAAGAACACCAGTAATAGGAATGTTCCACCAAAAGCCGAAATTTCAGCGTGATGTGCCATTAAACGTTCAGAATAGGTTTTCGGATCATTGAGTGCCAATTTAGCTACTTCAATCATTCCCATATCCGCAGTCACCGCAACAATCGCCACCGGGAAAATTAAACGCATACCAAAAACGGCGATTAAAATACCTACCGTTAAAAAGAGCATTTTCCAGAACGGGTCCCAATTACGTAGAACCGATGCATTTACGACAGCATTGTCAAAAGATAAAGAGACCTCCATTACAGCTAAAATGGCTGTAATGGTTAAAGCTTTAAGCATGGTAGACACGCCCGCTTCAGGTCCATGGGTAAAACCCCAATACGCGGATAGTGCTAAACACACCACCGTAAAAAATATCGAAAATCGGAAATGCTTCATGGATCAGACCTATACCAAGAATAAATTTAATCTTTCTTAAAAACCGCCGCTATTATATCGATAATTAACCACAAAACGATGTTGTTTTGTGCCGTTATTCCCTTTACTTTATCTCTCTGTTTAATAAAGAAATTTATAATATTTAATTAACTCATTAATCGTATTAAATATTTTCTTTCGATATATCTATCATTCTTATTTTTGTATTTTAAAATTGATTTAAAATCCAGTTTAGCTGTCTAATTTTAAATGGAATGATTTTATGCTTTTTTCTCAAGAACTCTGGCAACGTAATTTAAATTTATATCAAAAAATTCTCGACCTGCCTTTTAATCAGGAACTTGCTAACGGTACTTTAGATAAAGAAGCTTTTTGTCATTATGTTATTCAAGATGCTCAATATTTAGTGGCCTATGGTCGTGTGCTTGCTGTTGCAGCAGCAAAGGCCTTTGAGGCTGACGATATTATGCAATTTTCAGATGCAGCTAAAATTGCGATTGTGGTGGAGCGTAGTTTGCATGATGACTTCATGAAAAACTTTGGAGTAACCAAAGAAGAATTTAAAAATACACCATTAACTTTGGCAGGCCACCACTACACTTCATTTTTAACAGCAACTGCTTGGTCTGAAAGCTACCCCGTTGTACTTGCTGCGCTTTTACCTTGCTTCTGGATTTATGCCGAAGTTGGCAAAGATATTGTAAATAAATCAATTCCAAGTAACCCTTACCAAGCATGGATTGATACCTATGCAGGTGAAGAGTTCGATATAGCCGTTCGTAATGTGATTGCGACAGTAGATAAAGTTGCCGCACGTTGTGATGCAGACACTTTAGAAAAAATGCATGCAGCCTATACGATGGGTGCAAAACTTGAGTGGTTATTTTGGGATAGTGCCTATCACCAAAGACAGTGGTTAGGTTTAGATCATATTTAAAACTTCAAAAGAATCGGTCAGTGCACTTAATAGCCTGATCGATTTTCAATAAAATGCGAGACAGATATGTATATCGGCGAATTAGCGGCTTTGACTGGAGCCACTCCTAAGGCCATTCGGCATTATGAGAAATTAGGCTTACTGCCAGTCGCAAAAAGAAAAGGTAATTATCGTATTTATGAAGAGATTGATGTTCAATCGGTTAAGATGATTCGCCTTGCACAAGCTGTTGGATTTAGCCTTTCCGAGCTTTATGACCTGTCAGCTTTAAAATATAAAAATAATCGTTTTCCTGTAGAAATTGCACAGCAGCTTATTCAGAAAAAGAACCAACAAATTATTGAGCAAAAAGAAGCTTTAAGCCGTTTGCAAAAAGATTTAAAACAACTAGAAGATGAGATTATTCAAACTTATATTACCAATAAGATTTCTGCTTAAAACAGTTTATTAAAATCTAAAAATAGCTTTCAAAATGAGTGCTTGACTCTGCCCTTAGGGACAAGGTTTATGGTAATAGCTTCTTTTATTACAGACCAATGAAATGAGCACTCACCTTTCTAGATTTAAAAATTCAACAGCATTAATCACAGGCGCATCTTCAGGAATAGGCAAAGCCTATGCTCAAGAACTTGCGTCTTTAGGAATTCATCTCATTTTAACGGCACGCTCCGAACAGAAGCTGAATGATTTAGCCGATGAACTTAAAAAAAAATATAACGTGAATGTTGAGGTGATCGTCTTAGATTTAGCTCAACCCCATTCAGCTCAAAGCTTATTTGATGAAGTGCAAGCCAGAAACTTATCGGTAGAGATTTTAATTAACAACGCAGGATTTGGAAAATGGACGAAGTTTCTAGATCAATCTGTATCTACCTATCAAGAAATGATTACGCTAAATATCAGCAGTGTAACGTCTTTATGTTATTTATTTTTGCCCCACATGCTTGCGAACAAAAAAGGCATCATGATTAATATTTCATCTACAGGTGCGTTTCAACCTCTGCCTTATATTGCTGTGTATGGGGCAACTAAATCTTATGTATTGCAATTTACTGAGGCTCTTGCAGGAGAATACGGCTCTTCAGGAGTTAAATTTCTGGCGGTTTGTCCGGGCAATACCCAAACCAATTTTACTCAGGTCGCAAATGCCGATACGAGTGGTATGAAAAGCTCTACAGTTGAGGACGTTGTGTCTGCAACGGTTAAAGCATTAGATAAGAATAAAGCAACAGTTGTGGTGGGATGTAGCAACTATTTGACGTCTCAATTGCCCCGAATTCTTTCTCGCCAAAAGATGATTAATTTAGTTGAAGGTATGCTCAAAACCCGTGTTGTTGAGCATTCATAAAAATAGTTCAATTTAAAAGATTAAGGGATTTCTCTTATTCTTTTATTGTTGAAATGGCTGCCAGCCATAAATCAACCCTGCCGCAGCCACAACCCAACATAACGTTGCCACTCCTAGACACGACCACATCGACATGCGTGTTGCCAGCACATAAACAACAACTAAATAAATGGCATAAGGAATAAGTGACCATAGACCAAACAGAGCCGTTTTTTGTAATGCTTCGGCTCCTTTTTGCTGAAAAACAATCACATGAGCAATTAAAGCAAAGGTAGGAAAAAGTGGGACTAAACCTGCAATATAAAATGCCTTACTTTTCGATAAAATCGAAATAATGAGGACAACCCCAGCCCCCAACATACATTTTAAAAATAATGCCCACATACACTGATCCTATCTGGTCATTTCCATTTCAAAATGCTGTATTTTGCGCTTTTTAAAGAAAATTAACAGCGACTAAAGCAATCAATGCTGGAACTGCCTGAATATAAATAATCTTTTTACTAGCAGTCAGACCACCATAAATACCTGCAATCAGTACACAACCTAAAAAGAAATTAGCAATTGATGTTGCAAATGGTGCATCAGCCAATAAAGCCCAAAACAAACCCGCCGCTAAAAAGCCATTATAAAGACCTTGGTTCTGTGCCATGACTTTGGTGAGTTTTGCTTTTTCGGCATTATTTCCAAAGGCTTTCATGCCATAGGGTTTGTCCCACAAAAACATTTCTAACACTAAAATATAGACATGTAATATTGCGATAAGTGCAATTAAAATTTGTCCAATCATACGATTTTCCTTTTTATTTTAAAGATATGAAAAAAGATCAGTCTCTCGACTGATCTTTTAATGTGTTACGGTTTTAACAACACTTTGCCTTGACGAGCACCTTGCGTTGCTCTTTGAGCGGCAGTTTTAATCTCATCAAAACTAAATACACCTTCTACAGGAAGGATTAATTTTTTCTGAGTTGCTAACGTTAATAACTCAACAATGAGTTCTTTTTTGCGTTCGGCAGGCATTTCTTTGTTAACTACACTCGCCCAGAAACCTTTTACTGTCGCTTGTTTGAAAATCAAATCACCCGATGAAATCTGCATGGTTTCGCCAGTCATACTACCGAACGAAACGAGCAAGCTATTTTCACTGAGTAAATTCAGCATTTCGCCACTTGCGGTTCCTCCAATCGAGTCCACACCAGCAATAAGAGATTGGTCGCCGTGAATCTGTTTAACTTGCTCTTTCCAGTTAGGCTGATCAGTCGCAACAACATGCTGAATACCTAATGCTTGCATCTTTGCAATCGCATCAGTACGACGAACTAAATTAATTACAGGTAAGCCACGTGCCTGTGCAATCATCGCAACTGTTTTACCGACTGCACCATTTGCCGTGTTTTGAATGAGCCATTGACCCGGTTGAACATTTACAAAGTCGAGTAGCATGAGAGCACTAATTGGCATACCAATCAGCTGTGCTGCAGTTTCATCATCAATTTCATTATTGAGTGGAATAATCCCATGAGCAGGTGCAATAAAGTATTCAGCCCAACTGCCATGCACAGCCGCAACTGCGATACGTTGCCCTACTTGTAGATGAGTGACCCCATCGCCCAACGCATCTACAACACCAACCGCTTCACTACCACCAATCGCAGGTAAGGTTGGCTTGTAGCCATAGCTTCCACGTACTGTCCATACATCATGATTATGAATTGGAGACATGATGGTTTTAATACGCACTTCGCCTGCTTTTGGTTCTGGCTTTGGCATATCCGCCTGCTCTAAAACGTCTACAGGTTCGCCAAAATTACCATGGATAATACTTCGCATGCTTTATTCCTCTATCGGTTTTATGAGTTGTTGGGTGGTTTCTAAAGCTAGATGTAGATGTGCTTTGTCTTGCGACAATTTTGTGAGTAAAGCAGCACCTAACCATAACTGATACATGACTTGCGCAGTTTTTAAAGGTTCAATATGTTTTGGAATTGATCCTTCTTGTTGCCCTTCTTTGAGTAGCAAAGCCAAACGTTGCGTTAGTTTGTGCACGCCATCATTGAGAATTTGACGCATGTCTTCTGACAAGTCAGAAACCTCTGCCGCCAACTTCACAATCAGACAGTTTTCAGCCCAACTACCGTTTACAGGATCATCAATCCATGCCTGCCATAAGGCCATTAAACGAGCATGGGCACTTTGCTCACTGCGTTGCCAAAGTTGTTCCATACGAACTTTATAATCAGCCATATATTGCTCGAGCAATGCACAGCCAAATGCCTCTTTCGAAGCAAAGTAGTGATAGAACGAACCTTTGGGTACGTCACAAGCCTTTAAGATTTCTTGCAAACCAACACCGACAAAACCTTTACGTAGTACCAGCTCAAAGCTCGTATCTAAAATGTGTTGTCGCGTGGTTTCACTTTTATTTAATCGTTTCATGCACACATCATAAACAACTATTAGACCAGTCGTCTAGTAAAGTTATGTTGCTGGTTAAAATTTGCTTAGAGTAGAAATCTGAAGTAAGGAATGTTAAAAATACAATCTGCTTATTTAAACAAATTTTGTCGATTGTCGTTTAACCGTCACAATTTGTCGCTTTAAATCATTTTGTACCACTTGAACAATTTTAAATCGTTATCATATATAGGGTCTGTTGCTTATAACCAGTCACACCTCTCTGCGACTGAGCAATCAGCACCTAAATTTTCATCAATATATAATTGAGATGTTTTATGAGCCAAAGTCATATCCGTATTCGAGGCGCACGTACCCATAATTTAAAAAATGTGTCTCTCGATATTCCACGCGACAAATTTGTGGTAATTACGGGGTTATCAGGTTCAGGAAAATCTTCTCTTGCCTTCGATACCCTGTACGCCGAAGGACAACGCCGTTACGTCGAATCACTTTCAGCGTATGCCCGTCAGTTTTTATCGCAAATGGAAAAGCCTGAAGTCGACTCGATTGAAGGTTTATCACCAGCGATTGCCATTGAGCAAAAATCTACCAGTCATAACCCACGTTCAACGGTTGGTACGATTACCGAAATTTATGACTATTTGCGTTTGCTTTATGCACGTGTCGGTACACCATATTGCCCAGAACATGATTTGCCGATGGTCGCGCAAACTGTTTCTGAAATGGTCGATGCGGTAAAAACGCTTGAAGAAGGCACAGCACTCATGTTGCTTGCCCCTGTCGTTCGTGAGCGTAAAGGTGAGTACAGTAACCTGTTCGAACAACTACAAGGTCAAGGTTTTGTTCGTGCCCGTGTGGATGGCGAAATCATTGATATTGATACACCACCAGAACTCGACAAAAAGAAAAAACATACCATTGAAGTCGTTGTTGACCGCTTCAAAGTACGTGAAGACTTAGGTAACCGTATTGCCGAATCATTTGAAACCGCACTACGTTTAGGTGGCGATATTGCTGTTTTATCGTGGATGAATGGTGAACATGCTGATCGCGTTTTTTCTGCAAAGCACTCGTGTCCTGAATGTGATCGCGCTGTCGCAGAGCTTGAGCCACGTTTGTTTTCATTTAACAACCCATTTGGTGCCTGCCCTGTTTGTGATGGTTTAGGTACACGCAGTCATTTTAGTTCTGAAAAGCTCATTCCAAATCCTGACCTTGCGATTAGTGAAGGTGCAATCCGTGGTTGGGATCGTCAGCGTCCATATTATTATTCGATGCTGCAAAAAGTTGCCGATCATTTTGGTTTAAAACTTGATACGCCTTGGAATCAGCTAGATAAAGATACTCAAAAGAAATTCTTACAAGGTACGGGCAAAGAAAAAGTTGATTTAAGCTATATCGACGAACGTGGCCGTAAACACACTCGCGTGCAACCATTTGAAGGAATTTTGCCGCACCTTGAACGTCGTTACCGTGAAACTGAAAGTAACTATGTAAGAGATGATTTAGCTCAATACCTTTCTAATGCAGCGTGTGATGCATGTGATGGTTCACGTCTTAATGAAATTTCACGTCATGTTCGTGTGAAAGACAAAACCATTGCTGACATTACTCGTATGTCGATTGGTGATGCTGAAAGTTACTACCAAGGTTTAAATCTTGAAGGAGCTAAAGGCGAAATCGCAGATAAAATCTTTAAAGAGATTCGAGAGCGTTTACATTTCTTGGTGAGTGTTGGACTGAATTATTTAAGTCTGGCTCGCTCTGCAGAAACCTTATCTGGTGGTGAAGCGCAGCGTATCCGTTTAGCCTCACAAATTGGTGCAGGTTTAATGGGCGTCATGTATGTCCTTGATGAACCATCAATTGGTCTACATCAACGCGATAACGATCGTTTATTACAAACGCTGATTCGTTTACGTGATTTAGGTAACACAGTATTAGTCGTTGAACACGATGAAGATGCAATCCGTGCTGCTGACCATATTATTGATATCGGTCCAGGCGCTGGTGTACACGGCGGTGTGATTATTGCTGAAGGTACGTATGATGAATTGGCTAAACATGCTGATTCTCTTACAGGACAGTATCTTTCTGGCAAACTCAAAATTGAAGTGCCAAAAAAACGTACTAAATCACCACGTCCAGATGAAGTCATCAAACTTTCAGGTGCAGCAGGTCATAACTTAAAAAATGTCGACTTAACAATTCCGCTCGGCATTATGACTTGTGTGACTGGCGTTTCAGGTTCAGGTAAGTCAACGCTGATTAACCGTACGTTACTTCCATTGGCTGCAACACAGCTCAATGGCGCAACAACTTTAACCGCTGAAAAGTTTGATTCAATTGATGGACTTCAACATCTAGATAAAGTTGTTGATATTGACCAAAGCCCAATTGGCCGTACACCGCGTTCTAACCCAGCGACTTATACAGGGTTATTTACGCCAATCCGTGAGTTATTTGCTCAAACCCCAGAGGCAAAAGCCCGTGGTTATAGTGCTGGTCGTTTCTCGTTTAACGTAAAAGGCGGACGCTGCGAAGCGTGTGAAGGCGACGGTATGATCAAAGTCGCAATGCACTTCCTACCAGATATGTATGTACCTTGCGATGCATGTCATGGCAAACGTTATAACCGTGAAACGCTTGAAGTCGGCTATAAAGGCAAAAACATTTCTGATGTTCTAGAAATGACTGTCGAAGATGCTGCTGAATTCTTTAGTGCCATTCCAGTCATCCACCGCCGCTTAGAAACCTTAACTCAGGTGGGCTTAGGCTATATTCGTTTAGGTCAAGCCGCTACGACCTTATCTGGTGGTGAAGCGCAACGTGTAAAACTTGCGCGTGAGTTAGCAAAACGAGATACGGGTAAAACTTTATATATCTTGGATGAACCAACAACAGGTCTACATTTCCATGATATTGCCAAGTTACTCGATATTTTGCATGAGCTACGTAACAAGGGTAATACCATTGTGGTGATTGAACATAACCTTGATGTGATTAAAACAGCCGACTGGGTTGTTGACTTAGGTCCTGAAGGTGGTTCGGGCGGTGGTATGATCATTGCCGAAGGCACACCTGAACAAGTGGCTGAGGTTGAAATTTCACATACAGGTCGTTTCTTAAAACCGATGTTGAAATAATTTATTGAATAAAAAAAGCCGGAACTCATTTCCGGCTTTTTTACCCCTCAACCGCATTCCGACCTCTGGCTTTAGCTCTTAATAAAGAACGGTCAGCTTTCTCTAAAAGCTCTATCCAACTCGCCGCCCCGATAGCAAAACCAATACTGACAGAGACATGCAATTTTTCATCTGAACCAGATAAATCAATCTCTTCTAAAGAAATCGCAATCCGAATTTTCTCTGCTAAAAGACGAGCATCTACAAATTGTACTTGCTCTAGCAATATTAAAAATTCATCACCCCCATAACGAACAATTAAATCCGAACTTCGAATATTTTGCTTTAATTGCTCGGCAATACTGACAATGACGCGATCACCTACAATATGCCCATATTGGTCGTTCACCTGTTTAAAACGATCTATATCGATAATCATTAAACAGGTTTGCGTAAATTTTTGAGGGTAACTTTCAACAATTTTTAAATATTCAGATAAAGCTAAACGATTGGAGACTCCGGTGAGTGGATCAGTATTGGCAATATTCTTTAACTGAAATTCAAAAGCGTCGCGTTGTTGCAACATACGTTGTAATCGGTCAATTGCTTCAAATAGAGAAAAAAATTCACCTTTGGTGGCGACATTCATCTCATCTTTACAATGATCAGAACTATGCGATAAATCTAAAATTAAAGTTCTCGCTTTAATTAAAGGCGAAAATACTCGTCTTTGCGCATATATCAGGGTAAGTAACGCTGTTGCTAAAGAAATTAGAGAAATAAATAAAGTTAAAAAGAAACCATTTCGAGCAATTGCATTTTCTTGAGTGGCAATGACTACACTCTCATTAAGAATATAACTCTGCAAATCAACCACAGTGGTAAATTTACCTACAATTGCTTCGGTTAACTGTGTACCACTTAAAAAATATGGTTCGCTCTTTTGGCTTTCTTCTAATAGCCTTTCTACAATCGGAATACCCTGATCTATAAACTCTGTTTTAACTCTAGAATATAACCGACGGTATTCTGGAGTTTTTGCCTGTTCAGGCTGTAAGGTATCGACCAAAATCCATAAATATCTAGCTTGGTGTTGAGTTTGTAATGAACGTGCACGATTATTACTTGGGATCTCTTCATTAAAACTGACGGGAGCAATAATGTTAGAGGCCATACGCCCAGCCTGATCACGCATATCAGTCAGCACAATAATAAGCGTAAAATAATTAGAGATACGGCTATCTTTACTTTTTAACTGCAACATTAGTTTTTGCAGTATTTCCCTACAATTATCCCATGCGCCAAACATCCCTAAAATGGCATTATCCAGTTGAACAGAAGTTCTTGCTGTATATGGAGTTTCACCGTAATAATCAACCACATGTCGGGCTTGTCTAAGATTTTCTTTAAAATTGGTTTGCAGCTCATTGGCTAAGGAAACATAACCAGCTTGTTTTAAAATTAAAATGCTTGTATCAATTTGTGCATCAACGATTAAACGAAATTTTTTTAATTCTTGCTGATTTTTTACCAAATCATGAGGACCACTCGACATCATTTTATTAGCAGGAGCACGTTCCTTAGAAACTTTATAGGCAATATCGGCTACTGCTCTTAAACTTTTTATTTCAGCTAGGGCTTGTCTAGTTTTTATATAATCCTGATAGCTTCCCACAATAAGAGGTACTGCCATGAATAATAAGGATAAAATAATAACCAGCATAAAAAAGAACAGTCGATTACTAATATGCTCTGAACGTAATCCTGACATTTCTAGCTGGTACTCCGTAAATGTCCTGCCATTTTTAATACGATATAAATTAGGCTTAAATCCATCCTAGCATTTTAATAACTAAAATTTCATCATTAACCCCTTCATTTCTTTTTTAATAATTATACGATCCCTAAATTTTGTCAGCTTAAATAACAAAATGAATCGAAAAATTGAATGCTTTTTATAAAAAAACTCTATTTTACAGATTAAAGATTTTTAATCATGATAGTAAAAACAGTATTTACTTGTCCTCTTGGATGCCTCTCCCAGCATCCACTGCCCAGCTTTAAGCTGGGCTCTTTTTGGCCTCTCATTTTTTCAATAAAATTCACATAACTCTTATTTTAATTTTTAGATTTTCTTACAGATAAAAAAAAGCTCAACCTTGGGGAAAGCTGAGCTCGTAAAATCTGATGTGTTCTACACATCGTATCTGGGCAAGCACTTTAAATCCTAAAAAACGTTAGGCAGTGAACTTTGCAATCGAATTATGTGATTTACCTCTACCTTTGTAAAGTTGATTAAATTAATCAGGATTAAAATTTTAATCGTTTTTTCAACTTAAAATAGAGATTTCTTTTATTTTATTCACTTATATAATAATTAAGAATAGTTAAATTTTTTAGTTAAACTAATCCAAATATTGTTAACTATTCCTCAAAATAAAACGAATTTGACAATAAAATGGCGGTTTTTTACTCACATTGTAAACACAGCTATATTTTTGTTAATGTTAAAACCGATTAATGCAATCTATTTTTCCAATCACAATTGTAATATATTTTTAACATTTACTTCTTAATTCTTAATGAAATATAATTATTAGCTTATTGTAAATGTTCATTTTTTTATCAGGTTGACAAACCACTTTTCATTTGATTAGTTTTTCACCAATTTTAACATAAGTGTCAAATATCTTTAACATTACCTTTTCTAGATTATTGACTTCATAAATTGTTACAATACAATGACCCCAGCTTTATCTCTTGTTAATGCTGGAAATGATTATGAAAAAACTTGGTTTAGCCACTGCTGTATTATTAGCCATGACCGGTGCTCATGCTTATCAATTTGAAGTTCAAGGTCAATCTGAATATGTTGACACAACTGCAAACGATAAAAACTTCACTGGTGACGTTGCTGGTACATTCTATTTAAAAAATGTTGATACCGCTAAGGGTCCTTTAGCTGAAGCAGCTTTCTTGAACCAAGCTTCTAGCGTATCTTTAGGTTATAGCTACCAACAGTATGACCAAAACAACGGTTTGAACTACCACGTTGGTACATACGGCGTTAAAGGTGAGGCTTACGTTCCTACTCCTTACCTTCCTGTATACGCTAGCGCAACTTATAACCACACTGATGTTGATGGTAAAAACGCTATCTCTCGTGATGACAACGGTGACCGTTATGCATTAGAAGTTGGTGCTATGTTGTTACCTAACTTCTTAATGACTGTTGGTTATACAAGCGTTGCAAACCAATTCGCTTTAGATAACTTCGGTATCATCAGCAACGGTATCTACACTGCTGCGAACCAAACTGCTGCGATTCAAGACGACCAAGATGCTGTTACAGCTCGTGCTAAATATGTAGGTCCAATCGATGGAACTAACATGGCAATTGGTTTTGAAGCTGCTGGTGCTTTCGGTCAAGAAAACCAATACGGTTTGAAAACTGACCTTTACTTAACTCCTAAGTTAAGCGTTGGCGCTTCTTTCGTTGGTAACGATGGTTCAGCTGACATCAAAGGCAATGACCTTGGTGAATTCCGTCAAGCTTGGGGTGGTAACGTAAACTACTTCATTACTCCAGCTGTAGCAGTTGGTGCATCGTACATAAAAGCTGACGTTAAAAAGTCTAGCTACGATACACAAACTATCGGCTTAAATGCTAAATTCCGTTTCTAATTTAATTTAGAAATCGAATTAAAAAAGGACTCAAATGAGTCCTTTTTTTACAACTAAATTTAGCTTCGTACAATATTTAAGAAATATAGATGACGTTCATACTGATCGATAATGTCTTGAATTAAATCTTCTTGAGTCCAATCCATTACATCATAGTTCTGTCCACCTTCTCTTAAAAACACTTCAGCTTGGAAATATTGCCCATCTTCGGCTTCAGTACGTCCAATTAAAAAACTTGGTGGCACTGTTTCACGTGAAACAACTTTATAAATAAAATTAATTTCATTGTGATGATCGACTCGAAGTTGCATCCCATCCTCAAGTTGAGTAATTGAAACTTCTAAATGACGGCGTCTAAATTCATGTTTGATATTTTCAAACGCACGAGCCACTTGTTTTTCGATATATTCTCTAACCTCTTCTTCACTATGAGGATAGTGCATGATTAAACCTAGCCGCTGTTGCCAGCTTCTTGGATTATGAATGGCACGTGGGGTAATTCGAGCTTCCTGAATTGCTTGCATTTTCGTGACATCAAGATGCAATGCTTTTATTAATCCCCAACTCATGAACAGCATAACCACAGTAAACGGCAATGCGCTCATAATGATTGAAGATTGAAGCGCAGCCAAACCACCGACTAACAATAAAATAATGGCGAGTACAGCCATCAGTACTGTCCAGAACAAACGCTGCCAAGTTGGTGAGTTGTCAGTTTTTGCAGTTAAGTAGTCTGTTACCAATGCTCCCGAGTCAGCAGAGGTCACAAAGAATAAAACAACTAAAACGGTAGCCAAAATATTCATGACACCTGACCACGGTAAGTGTCCTAAAAACTCAAATAGAGCTACTGATGAGTCTTGCTGAACAGCCTGAATAAGAGTGTTTTGATGTTCATGGATAATGCTAAATAATGCAGCGTTTCCTAAAAAGCCCATCCAGATAATGGTAAAGCCTGTCGGGATGAGGAGAACCCCTACAATAAATTCTCGAATGGTACGACCACGTGAAACCCTTGCGATAAACATACCCACAAATGGCGACCAAGAAATCCACCAAGCCCAATATAAAATTGTCCAACCACCAATCCATCCATTCGGCTGATAAGCGTATAAATTGAATGTCATGGTAAAAAGGTTAGAGATATATTGCCCAGTGTTTTGAATAGTAGTCTGGAGTAAATAAATACTAGGACCAGCGATAAAAACAAAGACTAATAATATTAAGGCTAAGACTAAGTTTAGCTCTGATAAACGTTTAACCCCTTTATCAAGACCTAAGAACACAGACAAGGAAGCTAAAATGCTCACAAAAATAATCAGTAATACTTGAATATGGGTGCTTTGCTCGACACCGAACAAATAATGTAAACCCGAGTTAATCTGGGTAACGCCAAACCCGAGAGAAGTTGCTACACCAAATACCGTACCAATGGTCGCGAATATATCGATGCTGTCGCCCCAAGGCCCATAAATCTTCTTACCAATGAGAGGATAAAGGGCTGAACGGGTCTTTAACGGTAAATTATGTCGATAAGCAAAATAAGCCAATGCCAATCCGACCACTGCGTAAATAGCCCACGCATGCAAGCCCCAGTGGAAGAAGGTCACCCTTAATGCTTGCTGTGCCGCCTCAATAGTCTGCGCATCTCCACTCGGTGGATTAACATAATGCATGACCGGTTCGGCAACCCCGAAGAACATGAGACCGATACCCATCCCTGCTGTAAACAGCATGGCAAACCAAGACCCATTATTATATTCAGGCTGACTATGGTCAGGTCCTAATTTAATTCGACCTATTGATGAACAGGCGATATAAATCAATAAAATGAGAAAGAAGGCTACAGATAAAACATAAAACCAGCTAAATGAATCGGTGATCCATTGTTTTAATTGCTGTGTTAGAAGTTCAAAAGAACTCGGGGCGATCACAACAACTGCCAAGAACAAAGCAATGATAATGACCGTACCAAAAAATACGTTAGGATTAACGTTTGCGAACCAACCTGGTTGTTTGGAAGGCATAACTCCTCCATGTTATTTTAATGAAAAGTGACAGGCATAAAGCCAATAAAGACATTCACAGAATGAACAAAGTTAAATCTTTCAATAGAGAAAGCCGATAATACTTTAAATAAACTTAAATAATATTGCAGTTACAAAGGTGTAAAAAATTAAAACACCTTCTCCTTTATTTGTCAGAATCTTTCTTTGTTGGATGGGCAATGTACTGTAGAGCAATTAAACGTGTGACAATCAAAGCGAGATACATCACGCCACAAAACATTTGTAGCATGGCCAAAACGCGTGCTGGTGGACTAAGTGGCATTAGATCAGATAAGCCTGTTGCTGACTGTAAGCTAAAGCTCAGGAACAATAGATCTAACCAAGTCTGCAAATGATGAATATTGTTTGGATTTTGGAAGCTAGCAGGAATCAATAGCTGACAAATGTTGTAGAGGAATGCAAAGCCCCAAGCAAGCAAAGTAAAAACCGCGGCGGCTGCAAATAATTCATCTCTTGTTAAATATCGATCAGCAAACATATAACGAAATAAACCGTAAGCAGCCGAAAAGTAAGCCAGCGCTTCACAGCTATGGGCAAAAATCTGGATCGTTAAATTGCTATAGCCCAATAAAATAAAGACTGAGGATATAATCGCTCCACTGACAAAAGTTAATCCCAGAAAAGTAAACATTGGGGTTTGGCGAATCACTTTGGCAATAATAAGTAAGGCAAGCACTCCTAAAGCCCACGTTAGGGTCCGGTAAAATACATCATGAAAAGTGAGCATGGCCAAAATGAGTAGGATAAATTGCACAAGCAGCAACCATGCAGAAGGTAGCAGTCGAAAGCTCGCCCAGAAGTCCATAATAGATCGCATTTAATTATTTTCCTTTTTCATTATGTTTTAAATTATAGGAAATCATACTGTACAAAAAATAGGACAAACAAGTTGTTCTTTATTAAAGAGCTTCTTTCACTTTAATGTATGAGATCAACAAAAAAAGCCCCGCAGGGCTTTTAATGAAATAGATATTTAATCCATTTTGATTTTAGTGATCTGAGGCACCAGAAGCACCGATACCTGTCATTGAACGAACGTATTGGGCATCGAATGCAGCACGCTCTTTTTTAGCACGTGCAGAGTTGTCAGTCACCGAGAAGAACCAACAGCAAAGGAATGACAATGGCATAGCAAATAATGCAGGACCATTGAATGGGTTAACTGGTGTATCAGAGATTTTTAAAGTATCTACCCAAACCGCTTTAGACAGAACAATAAGGACTACCGCTGTTACAAGACCAACCACACCACCGATAACTGCACCACGAGTAGTTAAACCTTTCCAGAACATTGAAAGAACAAGAATTGGGAAGTTTGCACAACATGCCACAGAGAACGCTAAGCCCACCATGAATGCTACGTTTTGCTTTTCAAACAAGATACCCAAAATCATGGCAAAGATTGCTAAACCAAGTGTCGCAATTTTTGACATACGAAGTTCTGAAGCTGGAGTCGTTTGACCTTTCTTGAATACGTTAGCGTATAAGTCATGTGAGATTGCAGATGCACCTGAAAGTGTTAAACCAGCAACAACAGCAAGAATCGTTGCGAACGCTACTGCTGAAATGAAGCCCATGAATAAGTCACCGCCTAAAGCATCACTTAAATGCACGGCTGCCATGTTGTTACCACCAACAAGTTCAAGCTTGCCTGATACTGCCATTTTTGCAACATCAAGGAATTGAGGGTTGTTTGATACGAAAAGGATCGCACCGAAACCAATAATGAAAGTTAGAAGATAGAAATAACCAATGAAACCTGTCGCAACCACAACCGATTTACGCGCTTCTTTTGCGTCTTTTACAGTGAAGAAACGCATAAGAATATGTGGAAGACCCGCTGTACCAAACATGAGTGCCAAGCCAAGAGACAATGCATCAATCGGGTTTGCGGCAAGTTTACCTGGACCCATAATTTTTGCAGCTTCTTCAAAGCTTACGCTATGAACTTTACTGAATACTTCAATTGATTGAGTGAACATGTTGCTGAAGCTAAAACCAACCGCTTTCATCACCATGAATGCCATGAAAGTCGCACCACTAAGCAACATAACAGCTTTAATGATTTGTACCCATGTGGTTGCTAGCATGCCACCAAAAATTACGTATGCCATCATTAATAGACCAACGATGACAACAGCGATGTTATAGTTCAAACCAAATAGTAATTTGATGAGCTGGCCCGCGCCTACCATTTGAGCGATCAAGTAGAATGCCACAACAACAAGCGAGCTCAAGGCAGCTAAGGTACGGACTGGTTTTTCTTCAAGACGGAATGACACTACATCTGAAAGGTTGTATTTACCAAGGTTACGTAAACGCTCTGCAACCAAGAATAAAACAATTGGCCAACCTACCATAAACCCAAGAGAATAAAGTAAGCCATCAAAACCCGAACTAAACACCATCGCGGAAATACCAAGGAAAGATGCTGCTGACATATAGTCACCGGCAATTGCCAATCCGTTTTGGAAACCGCTGATTCCGCCCCCTGCGGTATAGAAATCTTGTGCTGATTGAGTTTGTTTCGCAGCCCACTTAGTAATAAACAAAGTGAAACCAACAAAGATCAAGAACATAATAATGGCATGCCAGTTAGTGGCTTGCTGTTCGGCTTCACCCAAATCTGGCCCAGCCATAGCAACAGTTGAATATAGCGATGCTGCTGCCAATAAGGCTTTCGCTTTTAATGAATTCCATTTCATATTAGTGTAATCCTTTCTCATGCGTGATGGCTTCAACTTCCTTCAACGCTTCTTCACTCAACTGGTCAAGGGTATTGTTTGCGATATAGGAATACACGCCACACAGTAGGAAAGATAAAACAATAATTCCTAAGCCTAGTGGAATACCCCATGTCGTTACACCACCACTAAATGAACTCATTAAAAATTCTTTGTTGTAGCCAACAAGTAGCATAAAGCCCACATAAAGCACTAACATAATGATTGTGAGCGTCCAGCTTAATGCACTTTTTTTCTTGACCATCTTTTGAAACTTTGGATTGCGTAGAATCTGTTCTACTTGGCTCTGATCCATAACCAAACTCCTTGCCTGTGCCCAACCTTGGTCACTTTTTTAATAGTAGTTTCTCATTATTAAAATTAGCAAAATAACGTGTAATTCGTAACTTAGACTTTGGTCGTTAAAATTTAATCAATTTATAGCTTTGTTTCTGCTTGCGGTATGATAGGCGCAAGGTTTTAATCATGTAGGTCATATGAACAGCTGGCTGATTATTGGGGTACTCACTCTTTATATAGCACTCTTATTTATTTGTGCTTTTTTTGGCGAGAAGCATGCTAGCCGCCTGAGTACACGTGGCCGGATGTTCTTGTTTAGTTTGACCTTAGGTGTTTACTGTTCATCTTGGACATTTTACGGTGCAACCGGAGCTGCCGTCCGAGAAGGCGTCATTTTCTTACCTATTTATTTAGGTCCGCTGTTATTTGTTTGGTTTGGTTACGATATCTGGCGACGTTTAGGCCGAGTACGTCAGCACCACGCGATTTCCTCAATTGCCGACTTTGTTGCTGCGCGTTATGGCAAAAGCGGGGTATTGGCATCGCTGGTTACGATCTTGGCAGTTATTGCGATTATTCCCTACCTCGCCCTACAGTTACGCGCAATTGCCTTAAGCACATCAGTCATATTAGAGCAAAATGCTCATATTCATACGACCACCAATAGCGTTTTGCTTTTAACCAGTGTCCTTGCGATCTTAGCCATGATCTTCGGTACAAGGCAAATTGCAAACACCGAACAGCATGGCGGCCTCATGTTAGCCGTTGCATTTGAATCTTTTGTAAAATTATTCGCCCTAATCTGTGTCGCTTTATTTTTTATTTTTGAAGCACCCGCGAACTTAGTACAAGTTTCGGCCGACGTAAACCAAACCTTCCAAGAAGTTCAGTTATTTGGGGTACCTGAAACGTTCTGGATTCAGACATTATTGGCAGGTCTCGCAATTATCTGTTTACCCCGTCAATTTCATGTGGCTGTTGTCGAATTACGCGATGAAAAGCACATTCGCGGTGCACGTAAATGGTTTGCGGCTTATCTCATTTTAACGATTTTAGCTATTATCCCGATTGCAAGCTGGGCTTTGCATGCAGCGCCAAAATTCCTAACTGTGCCTGATGTGGCAGTACTCTCATTACCATTGAGTTATAACCAAGAATGGTTAGCCCTACTGGCCTTTTTAGGTGGGTTCTCTGCCTCAACAGGCATGTTACTGGTGTCATCAGTTGCATTATCTATCATGCTCAGTAACGACTTGATTATGCCCGCACTATGGCGTTTTAAGCTGCTATCACGTCACGATAAACATTTACCTAAAGTTCTTAAATTCAGCCGTCGTATTAGTATTGTCGCGGTGATGTTACTTGGCTTTTTATTCTTCCATTTCTTTAATGATATTAACCAGCTTTCAGTATTTGGTTTATTGGCATTTAGTGCGGTTGCTCAATTCGCTCCTGCACTAATTGGTGGATTGTATTGGCGAGGTGGAAGTCGCCAAGGCGTTTATGCAGGTCTTATTGTTGGATTCTTAATGTGGAGTTACACATTACTATTTCCAACCATCTTACGTAGTTTGCCGGAAGCCTATCAAGAAACAGCCCAAAGTATTTTGCTTTTTGGTCCTTTGGGAATTAATGCATTACGTCCAGAATCACTTTTTGGCTTTGAGTCATTTGCACCTTTAACCCACGGCGTTATTTGGTCGCTTGGTTTAAATATTGTTTTATATATTTGGATTTCTAAACTTTACCGCCCAAGTGTGGCAGAACAAATTCAGGCAGAAAGCTTTTTTTATTATGAAACTAAGCCCCTGCCATCACCGCATACCTCTACCGATTTAACTTATTTACCGCACGATGCTGCACGTTTAAAAGTAGGCGATTTATTTGCGCTTGCTAAAAGAATTACGGGTGAGCAACCCACAACACAAGCGTTCGAGAACTTTTGTGAACAAAATCATCTCACGCTCAACCCGAATAGTATCGCCAATGGCATGTGGTGGCGATTCACCGAACAATATCTAGCTGGCATTATCGGCGCAGCCTCTGCCCGTACTTTGCTCACTACAGCAATGATCAATAATGGTCTGGCATTAGGCCAAGTCGCCAATATTTTAGACCAAGCCTCGCAATGGCAACGTTTCAATCAAAATTTGCTGATGACCATGATTGACCACATGACCCAAGGGGTAAGTGTGGTTGATAAAAACATGTGTTTGGTGGCTTGGAATAACCAATATTTAAAACTATTTGGCTACCCTAAAGATTTAGTTTATGTGGGTTGTCCAATTGCCGATCTGATTCGTTATAACGCTGAACGCGGCGAATGTGGCCCTGGTTCAGTCGAAGAACATGTTCGTAAACGCTTACACTGGATGAAAGTCGGAAGTGCGCATGAATTTGAACGAATCCGTAAAGACGGACGCGTTATTCAAATGCGCGGTAATCCTATTTCAGGTGGTGGCTTTGTGACTACCTTCGCCGACATTACGGCTTTCCGTGCGAATGAGGCAATACTGGAAGCCCGTGTAAAAGACCGAACCCAACAACTTGCCGATGCCTTAACCGAGCAACAGCTCGCGCGCGAAAAAGCCGATATGGCCAATATGTCAAAAAGCCGCTTTATTGCTGCGGCAAGTCATGACTTATTACAACCTATGCACGCTGCTCGTCTGTTTAGTACGGTTCTTGAACAAAGCATTGCGACCGAAGAAGATCGTCAAACTTTGCAACAACTTGACCGTGCTCTATATGGTGCAGAAAGTATGCTCTCTGCCCTGCTCGATATTGCACGTTTGGAAGGCGGTACCATACAGCCAAAAAGACAGCCTTATCCTCTGCACGATTTATTAAGCGACCTTGAACTCCAGTTTAAGTCGATTGCTGCACAGCGAAATATTTCATTAAAAGTTCACGATGTATCATTCTGGATTGACACAGATCCACAGTGGATACGACGCATTATTCAAAACTTTGTAAGTAATGCTTTACGATATACAGCCAAAGGCCGAGTGATTGTTGGTGTATTACGTTCAGCACAAAAACCTGGACACATTCGAATTGGTGTCTGGGATACAGGTCCCGGAATTGCCGAAGAGCAACGTATTAAACTATTTCAAGAATTCGAACGCTGTGGGCATTTATCACCGTGGGGTGAGCAAGGTTTAGGTTTGGGTCTTGCTATTGTGCAACGCATGACTGGTTTGTTGAATTATCCAGTCCATGTCTATTCACAACTCGATAAAGGCTCCTGCTTTATGATTGAGGTTCCGGTGGTAGAAGCTCCAAAAATAATAACCCCAACCGTACAGGCAGTACCTTTAAAAACCAAAGCCTATCGGATTTTATGTTTAGACAATGATGAAACCATTCTTGAGGGTATGAGTAGCTTATTAGGTCGATGGGGGTATGAGGTTTTTAAAGCCACTGAACCGGAACAAGCACTTGAAATTATTCAAAAAGAAAATATTCAAGTCTGGCTTATCGATCAGCATTTAAATAACAACCAACTCGGTGTCGATTTTATTTTGCAAAATCGTCAACATGATGTTCCTGTTGCTTTAATTACTGCTGACTCTCATCCTGAGTTACCTCAACAATTGAAAGAGCTGAATATTGTTTTACTCAAAAAACCACTTAAGCCTGCTTCTCTAAGAGCATGGTTATCGGGACTTAAAATTGCCAGTGAGGTAGATTAAATATTTTCTGTCCCAAACCTTTTAATAAGTTTGGGAGAGATTTTTGGCAAAAATTATTGGCCTAATTTAAGCCAATAGGCAGAACTGCTCAAAAAGTCTACTTTTGTTGATTAAATAATTGGCCAAACTTTCCAATAGTCCTTTTTCTATGGCAAAGCTCACCTTTTTTGTAAGTGAACACTTGTACACTTAGTTACAATTTCATAAGCTGATGTTTTTTAAAATTATAATTAGACAAAAACAACCATATAAGACTTTAGTCGTATTCTACTTGCATTCTTCATGACACATAAATATTCAAAACCAATTTATTCTATGTACAGCTATTTTTATAACCCATTTCCATATTAAGCACCCCTGCTCACGAATTAATGCAAAGGACAATTGCCATGAATATTTCTGATAACAGCCCACAAGGCCAACTTTCGTCTCAACAGTTTTATCGTCAATACAGTGCCAATGCTTTACTTCCTGAATTAGATTGGCAAAGTATTTTCCCTCACAGCAAGCTCAATGAAGCAAACATTAAAGCGTTAAATACAATTTATCAGTGCGCCGTCCCCCTCGCACTTAATGTATTTCACGACCTAAATTTTGATGTATTTGCACCTGCGGCTTATCATCCGCAAGGTTTAGGTTTATTTGATAAATTGGCACAACAAGAAGAAAATTTCTTAAAAGTTCTTAGCGCTGAAAGTGAAAATCTTGACCATGACACACGTCATCAAATCTGGAGCATGCTACTCCGTGGCGGTGCTGTACTCGTTTTCAAAGCTTGGCTTGGTCATGTCAAACTCGGCGAGAATCAGTTAGATATGACTCAATTTGATGAATTATCGGATTTACTCTTTATTAAAACGCACCCCGATCAACTTGCTGAACGACTACATGTTGATGAAAAAGCAAAACTCGACCATATCTTCTTGATGTATGGCAATGATATTTTTCTTGATCGCTTCAACAGTCTAGAAACAGCTGCTTTGTTTGTTGATTTAGGCGTTTATGATGCAGCCTTCTTAAGCCTACGCGATGACCGCGTGGCTGAATATTTAAAAATGAAAGGCTATGTGACTCAAGAACAAATTGATGATTTGCAATGCGCGCTTAACCCATTGTACTGCGACAGCCTAACACCAAAGCAAGATTGCCTTGCATAAGTGGTACACATAAAAAAGACCTCAATCGAGGTCTTTTTTCTTTTTAGATTTTTTTATCTTCAATATTGAGTGCGCTAATGGCCAATACGGCTTTTGTACGGTTTTGCACACCTAATTTTCTAAAGATAGCCGTTACGTGAGCTTTAATCGTTGCTTCTGAAACATCAAGCTCATATGCGATTTGTTTATTTAACAAACCCTCCGCAACCATCATCAACACACGGAATTGCTGAGGTGTTAATGATTGAATACGTTCAGCTAAAGCAGTTTCATCTGCTGCTCTCGGGTCAAGGTTAAGATTAGATGGCAAGTTCGGTGGCAACCAGATATCACCCTCTAAGACTTGACGAATCGCTTCGCCAATATGACTTGGATGAGCCGACTTAGGAATATAACCCATCGCACCATGAGCGATTGCACGCTGAATGATTGAAGTTTCTTCATGTGCAGAAACCACAATAATCGGAATAGATGGATACTGTGCTCTTACATAAACCAGAGCCGAAAAGCCTGAAGCACCCGGTAAATTTAAATCGAGTAATACTAGATCAGGTTCTGCCCCATTTTCCAAACGCTCATAAAACTCATCAACCGAGGCTGTTTCATGAATTTGTGCCTGTGGCAGGCTATAACGTACTGCTTGAATTAAAGCATGACGAAACAAAGGATGATCATCAACGATTAAAATATTCATAAGCGATTAAAGTAATCTTGAGCATAAGTATGGCCTATTGTAACCCTACTATTTAGATGAAAGATACGTTCATCTTATCCATTTTTATGCAAAATGTTGATAAATGCAGAACTTAGCCAAGATTTTCAGATGTTTTTTAACTTTTAATCAAAATTAATCTGTTTTTTATATAAGCTTCCTTTTTATTATAAAAAATATATCACCTATAATTATATAAAATAAAAACAGCAACTTAATAGAAAAACAAAGTGTAAAAATCCACTATTTACCTTTTATATTTAAAACTGATAAGGTTGACCAATTTCGTTATTTTACAGTTTACCGTCGTTGTTGATTAATAAGTCCAATCTCTTATTTTAGGCTTAGGAACCAAATTATGACTGGTATCACATCACCAAAACCTTTAAATATCGTTGCTGTTTCTGGTGGATTAAATCCCCCATCTAAAACGGAAAGTCTGGTTCAAGCCATTCTTGATGAATTATCAGAAGCAATCGATATTAAAGTTCACTTTATTAAATTAAGCGAAATCGGGCCTCTATTAGGCGGCGCATTTTATCGCAATCAACTTCCACAGCGCGTACAAGATGACCTTGCCGCAGTTGAAGCAGCAGATGCTTTAATTGTAGGTACACCCGTTTACCGTGCTTCTTTTACAGGTCTTTTCAAACATTTCTTCGATTTTGTTGAACAGACTGCTTTAGTCGATGTGCCTGTACTTTTAGCAGCATCGGGCGGTAGTGATCGTCATGCACTGGTACTTGAACATCAACTTCGCCCATTGTTCAGTTTCTTCCAAGCACAAACTTTACCAATTGGCGTATATGCGACAGATCGTGACTTTACTCCGGAATATACGGTGAAAAGTGAGCAATTATCAGACCGGATTACGTTAGCAGTGGCACGTGCATTGCCAATTTTAGAATGGGCGCCAGCGAAGGGTAAACGTGCTGAAGTAGTTAAACCTAAATCTCAGCAAGCAAATCAAGAGCTTGGTATTAACAAGCAAATTGAGCAAGAAGAAGTATTACCTTCAGCGGCGGTACCAGACCTTGATGCGGCAGAATCTCGTTTGCACCACAAGTCTGGCAAATTATTAACAACGCATGTTGCCTAAGTGCAATATCGCTAAATAAAAATACGAATTGGGGGAGCAAACCATGACGCAATTACAACAACCAATTAAATTTGCTTATTGGGTACCAAACGTAAGCGGTGGCCTTGTAGTGAGTAATATCGAACAGCGTACAGACTGGAGTTATGACTACAATGTTCGACTTGCACAGGCTGCCGAAAACAATGGTTTTGAATATGCGCTCACCCAAATTCGTTTTACGGCGGGGTACGGGGCAGAAAACCAACATGAATCGGTAAGTTTCAGTCATGCATTACTAGCAAAAACTGAAAAACTGAAAGTCATTGCGGCGATTCTCCCCGGCCCCTGGAAACCAGCGTTGGCGGCAAAACAACTTGCAACGATTGATTATCTAACCGAAGGCCGTATCGCGATTAATGTGGTGAGTGGCTGGTTCAGAGGCGAGTTTGATGCCATTGGTGAAGAGTGGCCTGAGCATGATGAACGTTATGTTCGCTCCGAAGAGTTTATTCGCACTCTAAAAGGAATCTGGACCACCGATAACTATAGTTTCGATGGTAAATATTACCAGTTCCAAAACTACACGCTTAAACCAAAACCTTTGCAAAAGCCTTATATCGAAGTTTTTCAAGGCGGTAGCTCACGTGCTGCTCGTGACATGGCTTCTCGCGTGTCTGACTGGTATTTCACTAACGGTAATACGGTAGAAGAAATTCAAAAACAGGTAGAAGATATTCGCACTAAAGCAAAAGCCAATAATCACCATGTCAAAATTGGGGTAAATGCGTTCATCATTGCCAGAGATACCGAAGAAGAAGCAAAAGCGGTACTTCAAGAGATTATTGATAAAGCCAACACTGAAGCGGTAAATGCATTTGGAGATGCGACACGTGAAGCAGGTGCTGCTTCACCAGAGCAACAAGGTAACTGGGCAAAATCAAGTTTTGAAGATCTAGTGCAATACAACGATGGCTTTAAAACCAATTTAATTGGTACGCCGCAGCAAATTGCAGAGCGTATTGTGGCACTCAAAAATGTAGGTGTTGATTTGATTCTTTCCGGATTTTTACACTTTATTGAAGAGGTGGAATATTTCGGAGAAAAAGTTCTGCCGCTCGTTCGTCAGTTAGAACTTCAACAGGAAAAGGAGGTAGAAATCCAAGCTAAATCAGCCTAAAAAACCCAGTTAAAACAGCGCAAGATAATAAAAACAATAAATTAAAAATAAAGAATTTATTGGCTCCAAGACTCGGCTTTGAGCCTTTATTTTTTAAGATTTTTCGACTTCTCGAATCACTGTTTCAACCGAGTAACGGCACCATTTTGAAAGTTTTTCGATAAATTCATTTAAGGCAGCGGGTTCAAAATGGCTGACAATCATATAGCAAGCATTACCCATGACTTTAAAACATTCATCGATTTGTTCATATTGCTTAACCAAATTTTCAATTTCTTCAAATGCGCGTTGTTCATTTAAATGCAAATGAATAAATTGTTTATGCGAATATTGAACGGCAATGGTGTAGTTTTTGATAACACCAGCATCCATCAACTGAGCAATTCGAGCGCCCACCGCCTGCCCTGTTCGATGGACGCGCTGTCCAATTTCTTTATTTGTCAGACGAGAATCTTGTTTAAGCAATGCAATAATTTTTAGATCAATCGGGTCTAATTCAATATTCATTTTTCATGGCGAAAGAAAACTGGCGGTAATGCTTTCATCTGACTATAGCCGATTTTTCAAGCAGAGAATAATCTTGTTTTATCTCATATCAACAAGAGTAATCTCATGAAACAAGCACTATTAGTTATCGATGTTCAAAATGATTATTTTAAAAATGGCAAAATGGAATTGGTTAGGCCAGATCAAGCTCTAGACAAAATAAAGCAGCTCGAACAATATTTTAACGAGAAAAACTTGCCAATTATTTATGTACAACATATTAATCCACCACAAGCGAGTTTCTTCCAAGAAAATACAGATGGGGTTTTACTTCATCCTGAACTTAGTGCTGTCAGTGATTCATTAATCGTGACAAAGCATTATCCAAACAGTTTTTTAGAAACCAATTTAAATGAGCTTTTAAAAGAACATAAAATTGAGCAACTTATTATTGCAGGCATGATGACGCATATGTGTATTGATTCAGGGACTCGTGCAGCCAAAGAACTTGGCTATCAACCCATCTTAATTGCAGATGCAACCGCAACTCGCGATTTAAGCCATGCTGGAAAAACTGTAAAAGCTGAAGACGTACAAACTGCTTTTTTAACTGCGCTGAGTACGTTTGCAAATGTACAAAATACTGCCGATTTTTTAGCGAAATCTTAAATAAGGTTCAATAAAAAAGCCCCAGATGGGGCTTTGTTAAAATTAATTTTGCTTATCAGGATAAACCGTTGCAATTAACTGATCAACCACAGCAGGCTCGGCCAAGGTTGAAGTGTCACCCAAACTATCTAATTCATTCGCTGCAATTTTTCTTAAAATACGGCGCATGATTTTACCCGAACGCGTTTTAGGTAATGCTGGTGCCCAGTGTAATGCATCTGGTGAAGCTACAGGTCCAAGCACTTTACGTACCCAGTTGATTAACTCTTTACGCAGCTCTTCCGACTCTGGAACGCCCGCTTGTAAGGTCACGAAAGTACAAATACCTTGCCCTTTAATATCATGCGGCATACCAACTACAGCTGCTTCTGCTACTGATTCATGCGAAACAAGAGCACTTTCAATTTCAGCAGTACCTAAACGGTGGCCTGAAACGTTTAAGACATCATCAACACGGCCTGTGATCCAGTAATAGCCATCTTCATCACGGCGAGCACCATCACCCGTAAAATAAGTATTTTTAAAGGTCGAGAAATAAGCCTCAATAAAGCGGTCTGGATCACCCCAAATAGTACGCATCTGGCCTGGCCATGAATCTTTAATCACAAGGTTACCTTCAACTGCACCTTCGAGTTCATTGCCTTCACCATCTACAATGGCTGGTTGAATACCAAATAACGGACGTGTTGCCGAACCCGGTTTTAATGCTGTTGCACCTGGCAATGGCGCAATCAAAATACCGCCTGTTTCGGTTTGCCACCATGTATCAACGATCGGGCAGCGGCCTTCACCAACAACGTTGTAGTACCAGTTCCAAGCTTCTGGGTTAATTGGCTCACCAACCGAACCAAGTAAACGCAAACTGCTACGATTACTTTCACGTACAAACGAATCACCTTCTCGCATCATGGCACGAATCGCGGTTGGCGCTGTATATAAAATAGAGACTTTATGTTTATCGACCACATGACCAAGACGTGCCCATGTTGGATATTGAGGCACACCCTCAAACATTAGGGTCGTCGTACCATTTGCCAGTGGACCATAAATCAGATAACTATGCCCTGTAATCCAACCGATATCGGCTGTACACCAATACACATCATCTTGTTTTAAATCAAATACCTCTTTAAAGGTACTGGTTACATAAACTAAGTAACCGCCCGTGGTATGCAACACCCCTTTAGGTTTACCTGTCGAGCCCGAAGTATAAAGAATAAATAATGGATCTTCTGCCTTCATCGGCTCTGGAGGACAGTTTGCATCAACTTCCATAATAATGAGGTGATACCACAAATCACGACCAGGCTTCATTTCAATCGGGTTTGCATTACGGTAAACCACAATCACATTTTCAACACACTCAGTACCCGGCAATGCTAAAGCCAAATCAACATTTTCTTTGAGCGGTAATAGTTTTCCGGCACGTAGACTTGAGTCTGCGGTAATCACCAGTTTAGCTTGGCTGTCTTCAATACGACTTGCTAAAGAATCTGGCGAGAACCCACCAAATACCACACAGTGAACAGCACCAATACGGGCACAAGCTAACATGGCAATTGCGGCTTCTGTCACCATTGGCATATACAGTACAACGCGGTCACCTTTACCAATGCCATATTTCTTTAAAACGTTGGCAAAACGGCAGACTTCATCATGTAATTCTTTATAAGAAACGATTTTATGACGAGAAGGATGGTCCCCTTCCCAAATAATTGCAGGTTTATGTGGATGTTCTTTAAGATGCCTGTCTAGGCAGTTTGCCGACACGTTCAACTCGCCATCAGCAAACCATTCAATTTTGAAATTGTCTTTGTCAAAACTGGTATTTTTAACTTGGGTAAATGGCTTTATCCAATCGACAATTTTAGCTTGCTCTGCCCAGAATTCATCTGGGTTCTCGATAGAGTGTTGATAACGTTTAAAGTAGTCTGCTTCAACAGTACGAGCTGTTTTTTTAAATTCCTCTGGTACTGGATAGATCTCATTCATACGCAACTTCCTTGATCTTGTGCATCCCATCTCGAGACTGTGGCTATTATTTTACTGGATCTTATTTGCATGCCTTTGCAGTATGATGACTCTTTCAAAGCCTAGACAATGCGACTTTGGTCATATATTAATCACTTACTCAAGCATACGAAATTATGAACATTTTTATAAAATTAAGTTGATTTAAAACATTTGTCTATAGCTTTTACTTTTATAATTTTTTCAATATTTGATGGTTTTGATCATCAACAAAGATTATTTTGTCTCTCATATGCAACCTAGGAATAAAATAATATGTTTGCCCAAACAAGCTCCTCACGCCCACCACAGCTGCCTTTAAAAGATAGCCCTTTTTCAATTCACGGCCGTTTTAACCGTATGAGTTATTTAGGTGGATATGGACTGATTTATTTAGTCACAATCGTGGGTTATTTTATTCTGGCCTCCTTTCTTGGAAGTTTTCAGCTTTCAAGTAATTTATTTAATTTTGAGTTTTATAGCTCTCTTTCTGGCCTCAGTGCTTTGGTGGTATGGGCTTTTTGGCTATTCCTGATTTATTTAAATATTGTTCTCGTCGTGCGACGTTTGCATGATCTAAATAAAAGTGGTTGGATGGGATTACTACTATTCATTCCAGTTGTTCAGTTCTTTTTTATGATTTATTTACTGCTTGCCTCAGGTACGGCAGGGCCAAATCAATATGGTCCTTCTCGACCATCAACGTTCATAGAAAAGTTAATGGCTTGGTTTATTTTATTCGCTATTTTAATTAGCCTTATTTCTACCGCAGGCTTTTTTTACTACTTCTCTGGTACCGATACTATTCAAACCCCGTCACAAATCTTACAAAAAGGAACGGAATACTTTTAATTAAAAAACACTTTATTATTCAGATGAACTCATTATAGTAGGCGCACATTTTATCTCCTACTATAATGAAGGCCGATCATCGCTTTCATAATTTTTTAAAATAGAGACTTGTTGTGGCTGATGAACAAAAATCCTTAACGGATGTTGCAAAAAATACAGGCGAACTTTTGCAAGAAGCAGGTACTAAAACCACTCAAACGGTTTTAGCCCATACCGAAAAGTATCATGATGCCTATACCACCATTGATAAAATCGTGGATAGCTTCTGGGAACGTGTGCCTTATATTTGTATTGCGATTATCGTTTTTATTATTTTTTGGCTACTCACCAAATTATTTAAGTTCTTTGTTCGTAAAACCTTAGAAAATCGTTCTTATACGCGCCAAAACCTAGTGTTGGTTCTAAACCGGGTAGGAAGTACGACCATTTTATTTTTTGGATTCTTAATTGCACTCGTCATCATGATCCCAGGTTTTACCCCAGGGCAACTCATGAGCGCGTTAGGAATCGGTTCGGTCGCGATTGGTTTCGCATTTAAAGATATTTTCCAAAACTTGCTTTCAGGTATTTTGATTTTATTGAGCGAACCGTTCCGTATTGGCGATTCAATCGTGGTCAATTCACTTGAAGGAACTGTTGAAGATATCCAAATTCGTGCAACATTCTTACGCTCGCCAGATGGCCGTCGTATTGTTATTCCAAATGCCACTGTTTATACGAGTGCTTTAACTGTAAATACTGCCTATCAACAACGACGTTGTGAGTTTGTAGTCGGCATTGGATATGATGACGATGAACAAAAAGCTAAACAGATTATTTTAGATATTCTTAATAATGACCGAAATGTACTCAGTCAGCCAGCTTTCTCGGTTAACGTTACAGCTTTAGCAGATTTCTCGGTTAACCTGACTGTACGTTGGTGGGTTGATACTACTGAAACTGATATGTCCTCATCTACAAGTACAATTCAAGCTCAAGTAAAACAAGCTTTCAATGAGAACGGTATTAATATTCCTTACCCAATTCAGGAATTAAAAATGGCTTCAAATCAGCCACTTTTAAACCCAGAAACATCAACTAAAGAGACGACCTAAAATATAAGAAATAGACGTTTCAGTTCTTAAAATACGGTTGCCTAAGCTCACAGCTTGGCAGCCGTTTTTTGTGAGCAAATCAACTTCATAGGGAATAAAGCCGCCTTCGGGTCCAACGACTACACTGCACGCATGCGGAATATTAACTGGCATGCTCTGCTCGGCATACGGATGAGCCACATAGGCGGGACTTTCCTTTGAAATTAAGTTTGGTAAAACATCTTCAACAAAAGGTTTAAAGCGTTTATATAATTGAATTTCAGGAACAATGGTGTCGCCTGCTTGCTCAAGCCCTAAAGTCACATAGTTATCAAGTTGTTGCAAAAATGGAGTTTGCCAATAGCTTTTATCTACACGAGAACTATGAATCAAACTAATTCTTTCAACACCTAGAGTCACACTATCCATAATTAAACGGCGTAAAACTTTGGGCCTTGGTAACGCTACGATTAAATGTACTGGAAGTTTTGCAGGTACAACTTCTTCAGTGATAGGCCGTATACAAACTTCTTGCTCATTCATCGAAACAATTTCAGTGGTATAGCGTGCACCATTACGAACACCAACTTTTAGATTTTGGCCCACCGTAATATCAAGATGTTCACGTAAATGCTGCAATTGGCGTTTTGAACGGATTAACCATAAATCTGACTGAACATCGTCAGGTTCTAGTAAAACGATATTCATGGTTTTTCGGCCAAATACCGGTTAATTACACCAATATGCTTTTGTAATGAACCTTGGTTACGTTGTAAGACTTTATGCGCCTGCTCTACCACCTGCTTTGCTTCTTCAGGCTCGGCTAAACATGCCATCCAGATTGCTACAACTTGCTCAGCGTCTTGAGCAATGAGCACCCCATTTTCATCAATAAATTCATCAACAATGGTTTGGAAATTAAAGTAACGAGGTCCAATTACGGTCGGTACATTTAAAACCATAGGCTCCAAAATATTATGCCCACCGCCCGGTTCATTAAGTGATCCACCTACAAAACACACCTGACTTAGGGCGTACCATAACCAAAGCTCCCCCATACTATCGGCTAGATAAACCTGTGTACTCGTATGAATACTTTGGTTCAAGCTTCTACGATGAGTAATTAAATCTAGGTTTTGGCAAATTTCAAAGACTTCGTCGAAACGTTCAGGATGTCGAGGTACGACAATACAAACTAACTCTGGATCTGACCTTAGATAAGGCTGAAGTGCTTGCAAAATTTGTAGTTCTTCGGGTGCATGTGTACTGGCAATTGTCAGTACTTTTCGTTGGCCCAAATACCATAGCTGGTATAGCTTTGCTGCCTGATTTATAAATGCTTCTGGTGCGTGAATATCAAATTTAATATTTCCAACCACCTGACTTTTTTGTTGATCTAAACCAAGTTCTACATAACGTTGTCGAGTCGCATTATCTTGTGCCAGCACCCAATCAATTTGTTTCAGCATTCCTGCTGTTAGACCTGAAACACGGCTATAACCTTTAGCTGATTTTTCTGATAATCGCGCATTTAATAATAAACAAGGAACCTGTTGTAGCTTGGCTTGATCAATTAAATTTGGCCAAAGTTCAGTTTCAACCAATGCTAAAAGTTTTGGCTGGTACAACTCAAAAAATTGTTTTAACAGATGTTTTTGATCAACAGGCAAATAAACTGCTTGAAATAAATCTAAATACGGCGCTTTTAAAAATAATGATTTGGCACGCGCTTGCCCAGTTTTAGTCGTATTAGTAACTAACACAGGCTGACCGAGTTTAAGATAATGCTCGATTAAAGGCTGCGCAGCATTGGTTTCTCCAACCGAAACAGCATGGAACCAAATTGCTCTCACATTTTTCGGAGATTCAAACGGCCCAAATCTTTCAAGACATTCCTGATTATATAATTCCTGGCTTTCTGCACGTTTTTTTATACGCCAGTGGTAAAAAGGTTTTAATAAATGGAGTGCGGTGTTGTACCAAAATGGGGTCGCCAAGCGGTTTGCCTCAAATAGTCAAAGTTTAAAACTGGGGAAAATATAACATAGATAGAAAAAATGGCAGAGTTTCGATACCTAAACTCTACCATTACAAGAAAAGCGATTTACTGAATTCAGAAATGGACGAAGTCAGCAAAACATCATTTCAAAGAACCTTATGAAGCTTCTAGTGTTGGATAGTCTGTATAACCTTCAGCACCTTTCGCATATAAAGTCGTTGCTTGAAGTTCGTTTAGTGGCAAATCTTGCTCTAAACGCTGTAAAAGATCTGGGTTAGCAATATATGCCTTACCAAAAGATACAGCATCTGCCTGACCTTCACGCAAGATACGTTTTGCTGACTCTGGTGTTAGATTCTCATTGGCAATCCATACACCATTAAATTTTTCGCGAAGTTTAGGGCTAATACTATCAGCAGCTTCATATTCACGAGAGAAAATGAAAGCAACATTACGTTGATTAAGCTGTTCCACTACATAACAAAAAGTTGCTAATGGGTTTTCATCTCCCATATCGTGTGAATCACCACGCGGTGCAATATGAACACCTACTCGGCCTGCGCCCCACACTTCAATAAATGCATCAACGACTTCTAATAATAAACGTGCGCGATTTTCAACAGGACCACCGTATTCATCATCACGTTGGTTGGTATTACTTTGAAGGAACTGGTCAATTAAGTAACCGTTCGCTGCGTGTAATTCAACACCATCAAAACCTGCTGCTTTAGCCAGTTCTGCTGAATGTTTGTATTGAGCAATAACTTCTTGAATCTCTTCAATTGAAAGTGCACGCGGTGTTACATAGGGACGTTTAGGACGTAATAAACTCACTTCACCCGCAGGTTGAATTGCACTTGGTGCAACAGGAATATCACCATCTAAAAGTTCAGGATGCGAAATACGGCCTACATGCCAAAGTTGAGCTACAATTTTTGAACCTTGAGCATGAACTGCCTCAATAATTTTATTCCAAGCTTGTGCCTGCTCTTGTGACCATAATCCTGGGGTGTCTGCGTAACCCACAGTTTTTGAACCAATTACTGTTGCTTCGGTCAAAATTAGACCAGCATTTGCACGTTGTTGATAGTATTCAACCATTAAATCATTAGGCACTCGGCTTTCACCACTACGCGCACGCGTTAATGGAGCCATTACCAATCGATTTTTGATTTCAAAATCACCAACCGTTAAAGGAGTATTGAGTTCAGCCATAATCGCCTCGACTTACACTTTTAATAATTTAAAGTGTTTGTTTTAAATGTTCGATATATTGCTGAATCAAAGCTTCGTTACGTGAAAAATAAGACCATTGACCATATTTTTGGACCTGAATAAGCCCCGCCTGTTGTAACACAGACAAATGATTGGACATTGTAGACTGAGCTACTTTACCCAAACGTTCAATATGACCTGCACAAACACCCTTCTCAAAACTACCACCACATTCTTCCACCGGTAAATAATGTGCAGGTTCTTTTAACCATTGCAAAATTTGCCGACGTAGAGGGTTGGAAAGGGCTTTGCTAATTGCATCAATATCCATAGGCTCAACACGTCTTTTAAACGAACAAAGCTTTGTTCAGCATTTCGAAAACATAATATCGCATTTTTTCGATATTCATATCTATTTTTTTCGATATTCATATCGCATTTTTTCGATTAACATTCGAAGACTGAACTGCTTTGCCGTTTTAATCGCTAAAAATCCAAGAGTTCTAAATATTCATAGATGAACTGTATTTAAACTAAAAGTTCAGCAGACTCTTATAAACCTTGTTTTAAACTCGCTTCGATAAAACGATCAAGGTCACCATCAAGAACAGCACCTGTATTAGAGTTTTCAACACCCGTACGTAAATCTTTAATACGAGAATCATCTAATACATATGAACGAATTTGGCTTCCCCAACCAATATCAGACTTCGAGTCTTCTAGAGCTTGAGCTGCTTCATTACGTTTTTGCATTTCCAATTCATATAAACGTGCACGTAACTGTTTCCATGCGTGGTCACGGTTAGCATGTTGCGAACGCTGGTTCTGACACGCCACCACAATACCTGTTGGAATGTGAGTCAAACGCACAGCAGAGTCGGTTTTGTTAATATGCTGACCACCTGCACCAGATGCACGGTACGTATCGGTACGAACATCAGAAGGGTTAATATCAATTTCAATATTGTCATCAACTTCTGGTGAAATAAATACCGCAGAGAATGAAGTGTGACGACGGTTGCCACTGTCAAATGGTGATTTACGAACTAAACGGTGTACACCTGACTCTGTGCGTAACCAACCGTAGGCATATTCACCTTCAACACGAATCGTTGCTGATTTAATACCTGCTACGTCACCGTCAGACACTTCCATAAGTTCTGCTTTAAAGCCATGACGTTCAATCCAGCGCATATACATACGTAAAAGCATAGACGCCCAATCTTGTGCTTCTGTACCACCTGAACCTGATTGAATCTCTACATAGCAAGGATTCGGGTCCATTGGGTTACTAAACATACGACGGAATTCAAGTTTAGCCAGTTCATCTTCGGCAGCCCCAAGCTCAGACTGAACATCTTCAAGCAGGCTTTCATCGTCGGCTTCTACAGCCAAATCTAACATCGCTTTTGCATCTTCAAGCTGTGTAGATAAGCCATCCAATACATTAATAACGTTTTCTAGTTCACCTTTTTCTTTCGCCATTGCCTGAGCACGGCTTTGATCATTCCAGATCGCAGGGTCTTCTAACTCACGTAAAACTTCTTCTAAACGTTCTTTTTTCAGATCGTAGTCAAAGATACCCCCGTAGTGTTTGGCTACGATCAGTTAAGTCTTTCAATTGGTTTAGATAAGGATTAATTTCCACGCGAGTGTTCCCATAAGAGCAGATAAACAGTCAATTATTTTAGCATAGCTGCGGTTATCTACGAACCCGCTTTGTATTTCTCATCATATTTCATCAATTTAATTTATAAATTTTCTTCAGTTCAATTTAAGATTAATTGGTAACATCCTCATACAAAATTGGGTACTTTTACAGCATTTTTTATGATCTACACAAAATATCCTCAATTTTAATAAAATAAAACATTATGTTTTTATACTTTAAAATCAATTTGTTAAATTAAATTGATTTACATAAATATCACACGGTTACAGTACGGTTACTTGCGCAAGATTGACGACTAAGCTTTTTCGTCTAGACTAAAAGTTGTAACAAAACATTTATAAAATCGCTTTTTAGAGGGGAGAGATTCCATGAAAAAACTAGCAATTGCATCAGCTCTTTTATCTGCACTCGCAGTGAGTGGCGCAGCAAACGCTTACCAAGCTGAAGTTGGTGGTTCTTACAATTATCTTGATCCAGACAACGGTAGCAGCGTAAGTAAATTCGGTGTTGACGGGACTTATTACTTTAATCCTGTTCAAACTCGTAACGCTCCACTTGCTGAAGCAGCTTTCTTAAGCCGTGCAAGTAACGTTAACGCCCTTATCAACTATGGCGATAACAGCGGTACAAAAGATACTCAGTATGGCGTAGGTGTTGAATATTACGTTCCTAACTCAGATTTCTACCTTAGCGGTGATGTAGGTCGAAATGAGCGTGAAATTGATAACACTAATATTGACAGCAAAGTAACTACTTATGCAGCTGAAGTAGGTTATTTACCAGCTCCAGGTTTATTACTTGCTCTAGGTGTTAAAGGCTACGACGAAAAAGACGGTAAAGACGGAGCTGATCCAACAGTTCGTGCTAAATACGTAACTCAAGTAGGCCAACATGACGTAAACCTTGAAGCGTTCGGTGCGTTTGGTGACCTAGACGAATATAAAGTTCGTGGTGACTACTACATCGACAAAACTTTAAGTGTTGGTGCTGATTACTACAACAACGACTTAACTGATAAAGATGAATTTGGTATTAATGCTAAAAAATTCTTAAATCAGCAAGTAAGTGTTGAAGGCCGTGTTGGATTTGGTGATAACGACAACACTTATGGTGTTCGTGCAGCATACCGCTTCTAATCAATCCTAAAGTCATAAAAAATCCGCTCAATTGAGCGGATTTTTTTATTGGTTTAAATGTATGATGCGTAATTGTAAATTCACATTGCCATTAAATGCATTACGATCTATTTCATAGACCAAATGTACATAATCCCGCATTGGGTCAAATTCAAAACGGCCTGCTGCATTAAAAGCAATTGCATCAAAACTGTATTGGTCGAGTGCTAATTTAAGCTTCAAATGCGTTTCTTTAAGCCAGCGATAATCAACAACTTTAAAATGCCCCTCAAACTGAGGAAAAGGGAATTTTTGTCCCCAAGGCCCCAACTGTTCTATCCAATCTAATGTATTTAGTTGCAAAGCCGAAGCAGGGAGTTCTCCATCCGTCCATAGCGTTGCTTGAAACAAAGATTCTTCCATTGGTGCAATGCAATTGGTAAATGCTGTTTTAAAAGCTTCGAAGTTTTCTTTACGTATGGTTAAACCTGCTGCTGCTGCATGCCCACCAAAATGGCTCACCAATTCTGGATGTTGTTCAGCAACCTGTTCAATCGTATCTCGAATATGCACCCCATCAATTGAACGTGCAGACCCTTTTATATGAATACCATCTTCATCAGGTGCAAACACAATAGTGGGACGATGAAACTGCTCTTTTAAACGCCCTGCAACAATCCCAATCACACCTTGATGCCAGTTTTCTTCGAAGAGTATAAGAGCTTGAGGAACGTCTTCCTTTGAGAGCTGCAAGCTATCTAAAGCAGACAAGGCTTGTTGCTTCATCTCCCCTTCGATTTGACGGCGCTCTATATTTAATTGATTTAACTGTCTCGCGATTGGATAGGCAGATTCCATAGTGTCAGCTAATAAACATTCAATGCCTATACGCATGCTCTCCATGCGTCCAGCAGCGTTAATACGCGGACCTAAAACAAAACCTAAATCTTGTGCACGCAAAGATGAAGCCTCACGGCCAGCAATATCTAGCAACGCCAATATTCCGACTCGGCATTGATGTTGTTGAATACGTTTTACGCCTGCATCGACCAAAATACGATTGTTATAATCTAACACAGCAACATCCGCATACGTTCCCAAAGCAACCAAGTCTAGATATTGAGTGACTTTACTTGTACTTTTGTTTTGCTTGTTACGTAAACTTGCTAAATTGGCCAGTACATAAAATGCAACTCCAACACCTGCAAGCGCCTTACTTGGGAACTCACAACCTAACTGATTTGGATTTACAACTGCTTCTGCAAGCGGTGTTTCTTTAGTGGTTAAATGGTGATCTGTAATAACCACTTGCATGCCCAGTGCATGTGCCGCATCAACACCAGCATGGCTGGAAATCCCATTATCGACAGTAATTAATAAATCGGGTTGATAAGTTTGATGTGCAAGCTCTGCAATTGCGGGGGTAAGCCCATAACCGTATTTAAATCGGTCTGGAACCAAATAGTCGACTTGTACCCCCATATCGCGAAGCACCAATACCATTAAAGCTGTACTGGTTGCACCATCGGCATCATAATCACCGACAATAACAATTTTTTTCTGCTCATCAATAGCTTGATCTATTAGTGCCACAGCAGTTTCTAATCCCTTGAGCTGTGGAGCTAATAAATTCTTAAGCTTTAACTCTAATTCCTGTTCAGATTGTACCCCACGCCTTGCCAAAATTTCGGCAATAAACGGAGGCACGCCCTGAAACTGTTCAGGGCGTGTTAATAAAGGTCTTTGTTTGATTTGTATTTTTGTCATTTAAGGCATCAGTCGGTGCAGCGTCCATTGACCGTCGATTTTTTCATAACTCAAGCGGTCATGTAAACGATTTGGTCTTCCCTGCCAGAATTCATAATAATCTGGTTGCAGACGATAGCCTCCCCAGAACTCTGGCTTATCAAGTACTTCACGACTTGTAACTTGCTGTTGTAAGTCTTGAAAACGTTGCTGTAACAGCTCTCGGCTTTCAATCTTACCACTTTGCGGAGTACTGATATGCGCTGCAATTTGGCTATCACGTGGTCGTTTACGATAGTAATCTGTAGACTCTTGCTCAGCAATTTTGACTACACGACCACCAACTCGCACCTGACGCTCTAGACTTGGCCAGTAAAATAATAATTCGGCATATGGATTTTCTGCCAAATCGATACCTTTTTGACTGTCGTAATTAGTATAAAAATCATACCCAGCTTCTGTAGCCCCACGTAACAAAACTGTTCGAACATGAGGTCTGCCATTCGCGCTTGCTGTCGCTAATGACATTGCATAGGGTTCATGCAAATTGGCTACTAGAGCATGGTTAAACCAACCAAGAAACTGCTGATGAGGATTAGATTCAACTTGCCCCTCATGCAATTCTCCTTGCTCGTAGCTTAAGCGTAATTCACTTAAATCTTTAATGACATCACTCATGTCATGCACCTTATGCGACTTGTGCTTGTGAACGAACTGAATCTGCTAAATGCTGAGCTAAAGCATTCACTTCTTGCTCATCATCACCTTCGACCATAACACGAATTACAGGCTCTGTTCCTGACTTACGAATTAAGATTCGTCCATGTCCTTTGAGCTGTGCTTCTGCTTTATCAAACTCGGCAACCAATGTAGGAATAGAATACGGATCAAGCATTTGTTCTAAACGTACATTCACAAGAATTTGCGGGAATAATTTAAAGTCTTGAACCAACTCATGAAGAGCTTTATTTTGCTCGACCATCACGGTTAAAACTTGAAGTGCTGCAATAATCGCATCACCTGTCGTACTCTTGTCTAAAGTTAGAATATGACCAGATGGTTCCCCACCAGTAACCCAACCATTTTCTTCTAAAGCTTGTAATACATATCGGTCGCCAACCTTAGCACGAACAAAACCAACATTCGCTTTTTCAAGTGCAATTTCGAGTGCCATGTTACTCATGACAGTACCAACAACGCCTGCTGGTTTTTTCTGAGCCTGAGTCGCCAAGATATATAAAATATGATCGCCATCAATCAAGTTACCAAACTTATCGACCATCACGACACGGTCAGCATCACCATCAAAGGCAATCCCTAAATCTGCTTCGTGCTCAACTACAGCTTTTTGTAGGTTCTCAGGATGTGTTGAACCACAACCTTCATTAATATTTAAACCATCCGGCTCATTATATAAAGCAACAACTTTTGCACCTAACTCACGGAAAACCGAAGGACCAACGCTATACGCTGCACCATGAGCACAATCCACCACAATTGTTAAATTACTTAAATCAAAATGGTAAGGAAAAGTAGATTTACAGAATTCAATGTAACGACCATTTGCATCTTTTACACGAACACTTTTACCTAAGTTTGCTGTGTCATCAATATATAAATCTTTTTCTAATTCGAGGTTAATTTCTTCTTGTAGCGCATCTGGTAGTTTTTTACCTTCGCTTGAGAAAAATTTAATACCATTATCAAAATATGGGTTATGTGATGCAGAAATCACGATACCTGCATGCGCATGTAAAGCACGAGTAAGGTGCGCAATTGCTGGGGTTGGTAATGGGCCAAGCAAATGAACATATACGCCAGCAGCGTTTAACCCCGCCTGCAAAGCAGACTCTAAAATATAACCAGATAAACGAGTGTCTTTTCCTAATACAACAAGTGGCTTATTTTTTGGACTCGTTCGTTTTAATACCTTCCCTGCAGCAAAACCGAGTTTTAAAGCAAACTCTGGAGTAATAGGCATTTGCCCAAATTTTCCACGAATACCATCCGTTCCAAAATAACTCATAGCTTATCTCATTTTTACGCCACTTCAGCCGTGGCTTACTGCATATATGGCAATTCCGCCATATCTCTTTTCGTCAGATTCACTTTACACCAAAAACAAAAAGCCGTCAGTGTAATGACGGCTTTCTTCATTGTTTTGGTTACGAAAATCTAACCAACACGATAGTTCGGAGCTTCTTTAGTAATCGTTACATCATGAACATGTGACTCAGACATGCCTGCTGAAGTAATTTTCACAAATTTCGCATTTTGGCGAAGATCTTCAATCACAGCTGAACCTGTATAACCCATCGAAGAACGTAAACCACCCATCATTTGATGAACGATGTTACCCATTGGGCCTTTATAAGGAACACGGCCTTCGATTCCTTCTGGTACTAACTTCTCAGCACCTGCTTTTGAATCTTGGAAATAACGGTCAGCAGAACCAGTTGCTCCCGCCATTGCACCTAATGAACCCATACCACGATATGCTTTGTAGTAACGACCTTGGAAAAACTCAACTTCGCCCGGCGCTTCTTCAGTACCTGCAAGTAATGAACCAACCATGATCGTACTTGCACCCGCACCGATCGCTTTTGCCATATCACCAGAGAAGCGGATACCACCATCTGCAATTAAAGGAATTTGATCTTTTAGTGCGCTAGCAACGCTGTCAATCGCAGAAATTTGTGGCATACCAATACCTGCCACAATACGTGTTGTACAGATAGAACCAGGGCCAATACCTACTTTTACAGCATCTGCACCTGCATCTAATAATGCTAATGCAGCATCACCAGTTGCGATGTTGCCACCAATCACTTGTACTTGAGGGAAGTTTTGTTTCACCCAACGTACACGTTCAATTACACCAGCAGAGTGACCATGTGCTGTATCAACAACAATTACGTCAACACCGGCTTCAACCAATGCTTCCACACGACTTGGTGTATCAGCACCTGTACCTACCGCAGCACCCACACGTAAACGACCAAGATCATCTTTACAACTGTTTGGATAGCTCTCAGCTTTGCGGAAGTCCGTTACTGTAATTAAGCCTTTAAGTTCGTTGCTCTCACCAACGACCAAGACTTTTTCAATACGGTGTTTTTGCAATAATGCTTGAATATTTTCTTTAGACTCGCCTTCACGTACAGTTACTAAACGATCTTGGCCTGTCATGATGTTGCTAACAGGTTGTTCTAAATTGGTTTCAAAACGCGTATCACGGCCTGTCACAATACCAACAACCTTGCCGTCTTTAACAACAGGTACACCGCTAATGTTATTAGCGCTGGTAATTGCAATCAGTTCACGTACTGTAGTTTCAGGCGTTACAGTGATTGGATCTTTCACCATACCCGCTTCGAATTTTTTCACACGGCGTACTTCTGCAGCTTGAGCAGCAATATCCATGTTTTTGTGCAAAATCCCGATACCACCATTTTGTGACATAGCAATCGCCATACGTGACTCAGTCACTGTATCCATTGCAGCTGAAACTAATGGAATATTTAAATGAATGCCGCGAGTTAAACGTGTCTTTAAAGAGACATCTTTTGGGAGAACAGTAGAGTAGGCAGGAAGTAATAAGACATCATCGAAGGTTAGCGCTTCTTGAACGATGGTCAGCATAACAATCTCACTGGTAAATTCCGTGAGCTATTATAAACAAATTTCAATGCAATTTTCATATTATCTTTGCCTTTTTCAGCAATAGATATAGAGCTTCTCCAAATAATTCCCACTTATTATAGTTTTAACGTTATTTTTTAATCGAGGTTTTTGCAACCCAGAATTTTATCTGGGTTGATCATTAGACATAATATTTAGGTAGGACAACTAAAAATTTGCTCATTCATTAAATCTACGCCGCATGGCAAGGTCTCAATCCAGTCTAAAAACTGATTGACCATTTCTTTACCCATAAATGGACTACCATGCTGAGGCACAATCATTTCAATATCCATCTGGCGCACCATGTTTACCCACAAACGGATAACTTTATTAGAACACATATAGCGTTGGTGAAAAGCCTTCATTTTCATGACGTGCGTATCGAAATCTTTTAAAGGCTGATTAGCATCTTCAACAATCGAGGCACCCATATCGCCAGAAAACAGAATCTTAGCAACTGGATCATAAAACTGAAAATTACCCACCGAATGTAAGAAGTGAGCGGGAACTACCACAAGCTTTGATTCACCTAATTGAATCACTTGACCACGATCTGGCAGCTCAATAAGACGGTCTTCCCAATTCCCTTTCATTCGCTCACTCATAAATGAGGAATTTAGGTGTGGTAAAAAACGTGCCCATAATTTTGATGCAACGACTTTAGCATCGGTATAAACCAGCCAGCGTGGCATTGAAGTAATAATGTCCGGATCTTGATGCGAGGCCATCACATAGTCTAGATTTTTCAAACGTGTATATTTATTTAATTCCATCGTTAATGGAACGTAGGTCAAATCGCCACCCGGATCAATTACAGCAGCACGTTCATGGTCAATAATTAAAAATTGATTGGCTTGGATGCCTTCCCCTTTAACCAAGCTGGTAAAACTAATACATTTATGTACGCCATTATCAAATAATATCTGCGATGTTGTTTTTTCAAACCCCATACAATTCCCCAAAAAAACTTTAAATATTAGATATTTTTATATCCATACTAAAATAAAGGGATTCAGTAACTCTTGCAATAAACTACTTTATTTTTCTAATAATATTTTAAAATTGATTTTGCTTTTCTTATTTTATAAATGAATCATAATGTTATTTAAAATTACCCCACAATAAATTAAAATAATTCTCATTATCAAATTTACTTTTTGTGCTGCTTAGGCCTCCCATGAATCAACCCTTCCGTTTTTCAACATCAAAAACATTGTTAGCAGTTGCTATTTTTACTTCGATGACAGCAAGTCACGCTGAAGAAATAACAGAACAACAAAATTCGACCAGTGTTCTCCCCACGATTTCTGTTAAAGCGCAAAAAGAAAGCACTTCACCTTATGTCGCAACGAAAGCAAACTCTGCCTTAAAATCAGATGCACCCTTATTTAAAACTGCTCAGTCGGTTTCGGTAGTAACCCGCGAGCAACTTGACCAAAAACAAGCAAAAACTTTAGCAGATGCCCTTGAAGGCGTTGCAGGTGTTGGAGCTGGGAAACTTGGTCGTCGTGGTTGGGATGATTTCATTATTCGAGGACAAACTTCTTCTGATTCAGTTTATGTAGATGGTTTAAGAGTAGGCCAAAATACGTATGTTGCTACTGAGTTATCAGGCATGGATCAGGTACAAGTTTTAAAAGGGCCTGCCTCTATTAATTTTGGTTTGGTTGCTCCAGGAGGTATGGTCAACTTAGTGACTAAACGCCCTCAAGCTGAAAGCTTTGCTCGGGCCACTATGACTTATGGCAGCTACAACCTTAAAGAAGGAACGTTCGATTTAAACTATAGTCCTAATAATAGTGAAAAAGGTGCTTTCCGTTTAAATGGTCGTATCTCTGACCAAGATGACCCAACAGATTATGTGTATTTTAAAAATTACTACATCTCTCCCTCTTATAACTTTGAATTAGGGGATAACACTGATCTATCTGTCATCGCAAGCTATCAGCATCGCGAATACATCCGTCAACAAGGGTTACCTGTCATTGGTACATTAAAAGATAACCCTAACGGCGCTATAGACCGAAGTTTATATATTGGCGATCCTAATTTTGGTAAATATGAGGCCGATGTTTACCGTACAGGTTATACCTTTAAATACGCTTTTGATAACGGTTGGAACTTTAATCAGAACTTTGCCGTACAAAAAACTGAAATGGATGGTACCGCTGTCTTTGCTCGCACGGGTAACAACTTTTGGGCAAAAAACAAACAAGGTGAAATCGACTACACAACCATTAGCCGTAAAAATAATAGCCGCCACCAAATTATTGATAATTTAAGCTTTGCCATCGATAACCGTTTCAATAAACAGTTTGATTTATATGGCATGCAACACGACCTTAATATTGGGGTAGATGCTTTTCAGGAAAAAAGTGACTACACCAATGATAAATACGATATTGGCGATTTAAATATCTATAACCCCGTTTACGGTCAAAATGTAAAATTGACTCAAAATGTTCGTGATATCAATCGTCTCAAATATTTAGGGCTTTATTTACGTGACCGCATTCAGCTTAATGACCAATTACTTTTAAGCTTATCTGGTCGTCAAGACTGGGCACAAACTCAAACCACAAGTTTGGTGACTGGCAGTACAAGTAAACAATCAGACAATGCATTTACGGGCAGTGCCTCTGTCATGTATACCCTTAATGACATTGTGGCTCCTTATGTCAGCTATGCCACTTCATTTACCCCAAATAGCGGTACTGATGTAAATAATAATCCGTTCAAACCTGAAGAAGGGAAACAGGTTGAAGTCGGAATGAAATTACAAAGCCCAGATCAACGAGTTCAAGGTGCTATCGCTTGGTACGATTTAAAACGTCAAAATGTTTTAGTCACTGATACTGCGAATAGTGGCTATAAAGTACAACGTGGCGAACAGTTAACTCGCGGTATTGAAACTGAGCTAAGCGCAGAAATTTTAGAAGGTTTAAAATTAACAGCTGCCTATACCTACACAATTGATGCTGAAATTAGTAAAGATGCAAACGCGAGCAATGTAGGAAAAGCACTCGACAATATTCCTGAGCATGCTTACAGCCTGTCGGCTCGTTATAAATTTGACCCTGCCTCAAAACTTGGTTGGTATGTCGGCGGTGGATTCCGAGGTGAAACCTATAAAACTATGGATAAGTTAGATGTCCATATTCCAGGCTATACCGTATTTGATACAGAAGCTGGCTATGATGCAGGACATTGGGGTGCTCAACTTGCGATCCGTAATCTATTCGATAAAGATTATTATGCAGGTGCCTTAAATGAAAATTTGGTGACTTTAGGTAATCCACGTCAAATTAACTTTACTATGAAATTTAACTATTAAAATTACCTATAAAAAAACGCACTCTATTCGAGTGCGTTTTTTATAGCAGCTTTAAATGCCTTAGAAGAAGTAATACTGTATTAAAGTAGAGATACCTACAATTAAGAAAATAGCGGCACCAATTTTATGAATGAGCGAGATGGGTAAACGTTCAGCCAGTTTATTACCAATAAATACAGCGGGTGCATTGGCAATCATCATACCTATTGTTGTACCAAGCATAACCCAGAAAATGCTGTCATAACGTGCCGCTAAAGCCACTGTTGCAATTTGAGTCTTATCACCAATTTCTGCTAAGAAAAACAAGATAAAGGTTGCACCAAAAACACCAAATTTTTGCCATTTATTAATACTATCTGTTTCATCATCGAGCTTATCTGGAATAAGCATCCAGAACGCCATACCAATGAAGCCAGCGGCAAGGACCCAGACTAAAATTTCGGGGCTCAGCACGGTTGTAATCCACTGTCCAAGTACAGCAGAAATACCATGATTAATTAGAGTAGCTAAAAGAATCGCAATAAGAATAGGGATTGGCTTACGGAAACGTGCAGACAGTAAAAGGGCCAATAATTGGGTTTTATCGCCCATTTCAGCGAGGGCAACAATTGAAGTAGAAATCAGAAATTCTTGCATGTCGTTTCTCTGGCTAGCATAAATGCCTATGACCTACCCCTCCTGCTAGCCAAATATCTGCAGAGTGGTAAATCAAAGGTCTTGCCAACTCGGAAACGATGAGACGTTTAAGCTATGATGACCATGTTCTGTTGAACAATTATGTTGATCATCACCTATTCATTTAGAAATGAATAGCGGCTACTCCCCAATGAAGTATGCGTTTATTATATTCGAGTAGTTCTATTTTTCAAACATTCAGGCAAAAAATTTTATCCACGCCCAAACCAATAATCGTCCTAGACCCAATAGTAAAGCTAAACAAATACTTAAGTTAATAAATCCAAAATGATTAATGCCAGTTACGTGCTGAGACTGAAATTCAAATGGCAAAATAAGCATTGCTACAAATACTTCCAAGCCCATTGTAACGTAGGTCATCCATTCCCAAGGAAAGTGTAAAACACTCACCCACAATCCCATTAATAAAAATACAATTAATAGAATCGGCACCATGATTTTTAAAAATCCTACCATTTATTCTTTCTCCTTTACCGACTAACGAGAAATTTCTCCTCTCTCGACACTTCATTTTTCGTCTTTAGATTAACTTAAAACCAATTAAATTAAATATCAAAATAAACCCCCGCCGAAGCGAGGTTTTAATGATTCATTTAAAAATATTAGATTAATAAAGTACGAATATCTTTAAGAAGTTTCGTAAGCTTATTAGTAAAGCGAGCCGCATCTGCACCATTAATTACACGGTGGTCATAAGATAATGACAATGGCAACATCAAGCGTGGATCAAAGTCCTTACCATTCCAAACAGGCTGCATCGTTGCAGGTGAAATACCCAAAATTGCAACTTGCGGCCAGTTCACTAGTGGTGTAAATGCTGTACCACCAATTGCGCCCAAACTTGAAATGGTGAAATTCGCACCTTGTAAGTCTTTTGGTGTTAATTTCTTATCACGTGCTTTTTGACCCAACACACCCAATTCAACTGCAATTTGCTTAATTGATTTTTGGTCTGGGTTACGAAGTACTGGCACAGTTAAACCATCAGGTGTTGCTACCGCAATTCCCATATGGATTTCATTGCGCAAGAGCACTGATTTACCGTCATCAGATAGATGACCTGCAAACTCACGCTCTTCTTTTAACAAGTACGCAACCGCTTTGATAATGAATGCCATAATCGTCAGGCTGATACCTTCTTTTTTGAAGTTACCTTTTAACTCATTACGCCAATCTTCCAACTCAGTAATGTCAGCTAAATCAAATTGAGTGACTTGCGGAATAAAGTTGTTCAACGACAATTGCGGAATTGATACTTGCTGCAAACGTGTCAGTACTTTTTCTTCTACGCCACCAAACGCAGTGAAGTCAGGAAGCTTTGGCAAACCCGAAACCGCTGGTGCCGCCGAAGCAACTGGTGCCGATTGCGGGGCAGTTAAACGAGTCTTCACATACGCAAAGATATCTTCTTTAACAACACGGCCATGTTCACCAGAAGTTTTAACTTGAGATAAAACTACACCAAGTTCACGAGCAAGCTTACGCACAGCTGGTCCTGCATAAACTTTAGCGTTTTCGGCTTCTTGTTCTTTGGTTAATTTATCATTACCAGAAGAAACAGGAGCAGATACTGCTTGAGTCGGAGCAGGCGTTGCCGCTTTAGGTGCTGCTGCCTGTGGAGCTGGAGCTGATTCTGCTTTCGCCGCTGGTGCAGCAGCAGGTGCTTGGCCTTCAGCTTCAATTGTTGCCAGCAATACACCTTGTGAAACTTGTTGGCCTGCTTGCAAGTGAATTGCTTTCACAACACCAGCAACAGTACTTGGAACTTCCACAGTTGCTTTATCTGACTCAACAACAACAAGGCTTTGGTCTACATCAACTTTGTCACCAACCTGAACCAAGATTTCAGCAACAACTGCTTTATCTACACCCAAATCAGGAACGTTAATGTCAACTGGTCCAGATTGAGTAGCAGTCGATGCTACAGTTTCTTGCTGAGTTGGTGCAGGTGCTGCCGCCGGAGCTGCTGTTGTAGAAGCAGGAGCTTCTGCTTGCGCACTTGATGCAGATGTTGTTTTTACTTTAATGAGCACAACACCTTCTTTAACTGTATCGCCTTCTTTAACTTGAATGCTTTCTACAGTACCTGCAACACTGCTTGGTACTTCTACAGTTGCTTTGTCAGACTCAACCACAACGATGCTTTGTTCAACATCAATCTGTTCGCCAACTTTTACTAAAATTTCACCAACTAGTGCTTTTTCAACACCAATATCGGGAACTTGAACTTCAACCACTTGGCTAGTGGTTGCCGTTGCTGGTTGAGCAGCAGTTGAAGGCTGTTGAGCCGCTGCCGGTGCTGCTGTTTGTTCAGCTGCTGGTGCAGCTTTTGGAGCTTCTTCTGCTTGAGCTGCTGGTGCAGCACCCTCAGCTTCAAGTTCAAGCAATACCGTACCTTCAGCTACGCTATCACCTTCTTTGATTAAGATGCTTTTTACCACACCTGCTGAAGTGCTAGGCACTTCAACAGAGGCTTTATCTGACTCAAGCAAAACAAGGCTGTCATTTTCTGCAATGCTGTCGCCAACTTTTACTAAAATTTCAGCAACAACTGCTTTATCTACACCAATATCAGGGGTCTTAATTTGCATGCTTAGTTCCCCTCACCTGTTTGCGTTTCATTATATTCAGCAACTGCCTGAACTTCTGGATGCGCTTGAGGAGCCCATGCCACTGGACGGTCAGTATCTAACTCAAAGTTAGAAATTGCGTCTTTAACTAAACGTGCGTCCACTTCACCTTCGTCAGCTAATTTTTTCAAAGTAGCAACAACGATATGTGCAGCATCAACACCAAAGAAACTACGTAAATTAGCACGTGTATCTGAACGACCGTATCCATCTGTACCTAATGCAACAAATGGGCGACCATCTGGAAGATACGCACGGATTTGTTCGCTGTAAGCACGCATATGGTCTGTTGCTGAAACAACGATACCTTCTGTGCCACGTAACTGTTTAGATACCCAAGACTCTTTCACTTCTTCAGAAAGTGGGTGTAAACGGTTGTATTCTTCACATGCCATACCATCACGTGACAACTCATTGAAGCTTGTTACGCTCCAAACGTTTGAATGGATTTGGTATTCATCACGTAAGATTTTCGCAGCTTTGATTACTTCACGAAGAATTACACCTGAACCAAGTAATTGGACAGTTGCTTTTTCATCTTTTTCGAACAAGTACATACCACGTTTAATGCCTTCCTCAGCGCCTTCAGGCATTGCAGGATGCTCGTAGTTTTCATTCATTACAGTTAAGTAGTAGAACACACGCTCTTGGTTCACATACATACGTTTTAAACCGTCATGCACGATTACAGCTAACTCATAACCAAAACATGGATCATAAGATACACAGTTTGGAATAGTGTTCGCCAAGATATGTGAATGACCATCTTGGTGCTGTAGACCTTCACCGTTCAACGTTGTACGACCAGCAGTTGCACCCAACAAGAAACCTTGAGCTTGCGCATCACCTGCTGCCCATGCAATGTCACCAATACGTTGGAAACCAAACATTGAGTAGTACATATACATTGGAATCATTGGCAAGTTATTCGTTGAATAACTTGTTGCCAACGCAGCCCATGCACTCATCGCACCAGCTTCGTTAATCCCTTCTTGAAGCATGTGACCATCACTTGCTTCACGGTAATGCATTAACTGTTCTTGGTCTTCTGGAGTATATTTTTGACCGTGAGCAGCATAAATACCAAGCTGACGGAACATACCTTCTAGACCAAAAGTACGTGCTTCATCTGGAACGATTGGTACTACGCGGTCTTTAATCGCTTTTTCTTTGAGTAAAGAAGCAATTAAACGAACCATCACCATAGTGGTAGATTGTTCTTTACCACCTGAACCATTTAATACAGCATCAAATACAGATAATTCAGGAATCGCTAAAATTTCACTCTCTTTACGACGTGCAGGTAGGTAACCACCTAACGCTTCACGACGCGCCTTCATGTACTTCATTTCTGGAGAGTTTTCACTTGGGCGATAGAATGGAAGCTCTTCTAACTTATCGTCTGTAAATGGCAGGTTAAAACGATCACGTACATATTTTAATGAATCGATCTGCATTTTTTTGATTTGGTGAGTTTTGTTCACCGCTTCAATTTCTTCAGACAAACCGTAACCTTTAACAGTTTTCGCAAGAATAACTGTTGGTTGACCTTTAGCTTTCATTGCTTCTGCATAGGCAGCAAACACTTTGTAAGGGTCATGACCACCACGGTTAAGATTATCGATATCTTCATCGCTTAAATCTTTTACAAGTTCCGCAGCTTCTGGGTACTTACCAAAGAATTTTTCACGCGTGTATGCACCACCTTTCACTTGATAGCGTTGGTATTCACCATCAACTGTCTCTTCCATTACCGCTTTCAAAGCGCCTGAGGTGTCTTTTGCAAGAAGTGGGTCCCAATGACGGCCCCATACCACTTTAATTACGCGCCAGCCTGCACCACGGAATAAAGATTCTAACTCTTGAATGATTTTACCGTTACCACGTACAGGACCATCTAGACGCTGTAAGTTACAGTTAACAACCCAGATAAGGTTATCAAGCTTTTCACGACCAGCAAGTGAAATAGCACCAGTACTTTCTGGCTCATCCATCTCACCATCGCCAAGATAAGCCCAAACTTTACGATCTTCTTCTTTGATCAAGCCACGGTTCATCAAATATTTTTGAATATGTGCTTGATAAATCGACATGATTGGACCAAGACCCATTGATACAGTTGGGAATTGCCAATAGTCAGGCATTAAATATGGATGCGGATAGCTTGGTAAACCGTTACCGCCAACTTCACGGCGGAAATTACTTAACTGTTCTTCAGTTAAACGTCCTTCAAGGAATGAACGTGCATAAATACCAGGAGCACAGTGCCCTTGGTAATAAATCATATCTCCGCCAAAGCTATTGCTGTTTGCGCGGAAGAAATGGTTAAAACCTACGTCATATAATGTTGCACTTGATGCGAAGCTCGCCAAGTGTCCACCTAAATCATCACCTGTTTTATTCGCGCGAAGTACCATTGCTAAGGCATTCCAACGAATCAATGCACGAATACGGCGTTCCATATCTTGGTCGCCTGGCATTGCAGGTTGTTCTTCAACAGAAATTGTATTTAAGTAAGGTGTATTGAGACGTTGAATTGGAACATGCTTAGCAATTGCTTGTTGGTAAAGTTTTTCCAACAAGAATGCCGCTCGTTCAGTTCCCATATGTTGTAAAACTGAATCGAATGCATCTTGCCATTCTTGGGTTTCTTGTGCGTCGGAGTCACCGTAAAACGCCATAATTCACCTGTTCCTTGTTCTCTAATCTACTTTGTATTTTTACCACGTTTTACCCCTTTCAAGTTATTGCCTCGGGTGAATGTGAGGGGGCCCTATTATTTTCTGAATGAATAGTCATTGACCGAGCAGTAAACAAAATAACAAAAAAACGCCAATAATGGCGTTTTTTTATACAATCTTTGCGTTAAAAAAGGTTTAGCTTAGTTTTAGATTCATAAATTTAATAACCTTACCTTTTTAACTATGCTTTTATGGAAGCATCGCTAAGTAAGTAGTTGGGTTCTTACGTTGACCGTCTTTTACTACTTCATAATGCAAATGTGGACCAGTACAGCGACCTGTACACCCTACATTAGCAATATGTTCACCGGCAGAGACTTGGTCGCCTACACGTACCATTAGACGTGAAGCATGAGCATAACGCGTTAAATAACCATTGCCGTGGTTAATTTCAACATATTGACCATAGCCAGTGCCCCAGCCAGATTTAGTTACAATACCTGGGCCTGTAGCATAGATTGGCGTGCCACTCGGAGCAGCCATATCTAATCCGCCATGATGTTCTGCACGGCCACCCATAGTGCGGCCACCAAAGTTTGAAGAAACTCGTACAGTATCAGGAAGAGGGTGAGAAACTAACCAAGAGTAAGAATTTGAAGAAGAGGCATTAAAAGAATTCTTTGCGGTCGCATTACCGTACTTCTTTGCAAGCGACTCATTGTTGAGTTCAACTGTTTTTTGGCGTAAGGTCACTGAAACTTTCGCACTCGCCGGAAGATCTAAATCGTCAGGATGAGTATATGAACCTTGAGATAATGTTTTTGATAGCTGTTCCAATCGATCTGAGTCAGTAGATTGGTTAATTGTTTGATAATCTGCAAAAGCAACCGATGCTGCCGAAGCGGCAAGTGAAAACGCTAATAAAATACGACGCGTGTGCATAAAAACCTCTTGAAACTGTTCTTACTCAAGTTCCTTATGATCTCTTCCTTGATATCGATTGAAATGAACGCTTAAGATTAAGACAAGAATCCATCCGAGAATGACCATGTCTAAACCCGATAACGTTTTTCAACAAACCGGAAAACACATAAAAACAGGAAACCTTACGTTTCTAACAACGCAAGTCGCGCAATGGCAAAGACTTACGAAAATTATCCAACCCTTATTGCCCCAACCGGAACAATGGCAGGTCGTGTGTTATCAAAATGGCTCTTTAATCATTACTGGTGAAAATCAAGCGATGATTAGTCAACTCAGCTATTTACAGAACCAATATGTATCTAAATTATCTCAGCTTGAAGGGTTAAAAGACTTACAACGAATTCAGGTCCGATTGAGAAATAAAAATATTCCAAATGTACCCTCATCTGAGCCATCTAAACCCATTCCCCCGGAAACACAAGAAATGTTACGTAGTGCAGCCGACTTCGTGAGCGACCCTAAGCTTAGCCAAGCTTTACTACGTTTGGCAAGCAATAAAAAATGACGAGCTTTCTATTTCTTAATTAGAATCATTATTATTATGTGATTATAATCACACTTTTTAATGTTACATTATAACATAGCCAAGTAAAGACAAGGACTTATGTCACGCTCACATATGGAATTGGACATTGACTCTCGTCATCAAATGTTACAATTTCATAATTACTCGGATCACTTTGAACATTGCGTAACAACTGATTATTTAAAGCATGTCCTGATTTATAGCCATCAAACTTGGCAATAATTTGATGACCAAGCAAATACAAATCACCTACTGCATCTAAAATCTTATGTCTAACAAATTCATCAGCGAAACGTAAACCTTCTTCGTTGACGACCCCTGTATCATCTACACCAATTGCATTATCTAAACTTGCGCCTAGTGCTAAATTATTTGCCTTCAGGTAATCCAGATCTTTCATGAAACCAAAAGTACGTGCCTCACTGACTTCATAAACAAAAGTTTCGGTCGAAAAATCGATAGTCGCAGATTGATATTCTTTAGCAAATGCCGGATGGTCAAAATCAATCGTGAAATTTAATTGAAAACCATTGTGAGGGCTAAAAATTGCTTTCTTATCATCGATGAGTGCTTCAACTGGTTTTAATATTCTTATGAATTTTTTCGGCGCATCCAGTTCACGCAATCCACCTTGCATTAAGAGGTAAATAAATGGACCGGCACTACCATCCATAATTGGAACTTCAGAAGCAGATACCTCAACAATCAGGTTATCAATTCCTAAACCTGCAATCGCACTCATTACATGCTCAATTGTTCCTACTTTTATATCTCCAGTTACCAAGTTGGAGCACATAAAAGCTTCTTGAATGAGCAATGCATTAGCAGGGATATCGACTGGCGGATCCAAATCGATACGGCGAAATACAATACCTCCATCCACGGTATGTGGAATGAAATTGATCATCACTTTTTGACCGCTATGAAGACCTATTCCACTCGCTTTTACCACACGATTGAGAGTACGCTGTTTCACCATGCTTTGTAACTTCTTTTTTAAAACCGCTATACGTTAGCATATTTAGTCATTGATCAAAAATAAAAAAAGGCAGTGTTTAAACACTGCCCTTCATTCTATCTAACGATAATTTACTTACGTTGCTGATTTTTCAAGTAATCTTGAATACTCATTGGAGAAGAACGCGGAGTAGAACTTGCTGTGCTACTGACTTCATTATCGGCGTTTTGACGCTTATTAATTGCAGGAACGTCATCTTCATCAACAGATTGAGCTGATTGAGACGATGCATGGCTTACCGTATTACGTTTTCTTGGTTCAGCGTCTGCTGCATTACGAGTTAAACCAGTTGCAATCACTGTTACACGTAATTCATCACGTGCATCTGGATCAAATACTGTACCGTAGAAGATTTCACCTTCATCAAGGTCAACAATCTGGTTCACAACGTCAGTAATGATTTCAGTCTCACGTAGCGTAATATCATCACCACCCGTAATATTAATTAACACGCCTTTGGCATTAATAATATTTACGTTATCAAGTAATGGACTACGGATCGCTTGTTCAGCAGCTTGACGCGCACGATCTTCACCACGACCTAAACCAGCACCCATCATTGCGTAACCGCGAGTACTCATTGCAGTTTTCAAATCGGCGAAGTCAAGGTTAATGTGACCACGGTTAACAACCAAGTCAAAGATACTACGTACAGCGTTTAACAATACATCATCAGCTTTTTTATAAGCATCTTTCATTGAAATATCGCCATATACGCTTAATAAGCGTTGGTTAGGGATAATAATCAATGAGTCAACATGTGCTTCAAGTGCTTCAATACCACGTTCAGCAGACTTTAAACGACGACGGCCTTCAAAGTTAAATGGAGTTGTAACTACGCCAACGGTCAAAATGCCCATTTCTTTGGCAACTTCAGCCACAACAGGCGCTGCACCAGTACCCGTACCACCACCCATACCAGCGGTAACGAAAACCATATCCGTACCTTCAAGGTGGTGACGGATGATTTCACGGCTTTCTTCTGCTGCAACTTGCCCTACTTCAGGGTTAGCACCAGCACCTAGACCACGTGTACTTTGCTCGCCTAACTGAATTTTGAAAGGTGCATTCATACAGTCCAGTGCTTGTTTGTCTGTATTGGCACAAACGAATTTAACACCTTGAATATCAGACTGCACCATATGTTGAACGGCATTACCGCCACCACCACCTACACCAAATACAGTGAAACGGGCTTGACCGTTGCCATCGTTTAGTTCATCTTCTATAAATTCAAATGAGGCCATGACCTTTAGGGTTCCTAATACATTATGGCAGTCACTTCAGCCCGTATACTGCCTTGATTTTCAAAAATAACTAATTTTAAGAATGCTGTGCAATACCAACCTTGTCAAGTACAGCGGTTTTCTCTTACAACTTCCTAACAATTCTACCAATAAATACATACATCCTAAAAAATGGCTTTTAATTTGCTATTAAACGCATTCCAGCCATTTACCATTCGTTCCCATACCGAACGGTCATTTGCCTCTTCAGGCTCTTCAACAGCATCTTGCAACTCACTTTGGCTAAACATGAGCAAACCAGCTGCTGTTGCATACATAGAACGACGTAAGGCTGCTTGATGTTGATCATCAGCATAAACCTGTAACGGCGGATTACCCAAATGTGCAGATACACCCAACATACGACGAGCTAAACTCACCATACCTTCTATTTGACAAGCATCCCCTGTCAATACTACCCCATGGTATAAACCATGAATTGCACCACTTTGTTCGAGTTCATCGCGAATCTGGCTAAAGATCTCTTCATAACGGGCAATAATAATTTCTGACAACTCAATTCGGCTAATCGTTTGAGGGCCATCAATTCCTTCTACCTGAATCATGTGATCTGGCTTAACAGCACTTAAATCGACACAACCATGCAGAATTTTAATTCGTTCAGCTTCTTCTGTCGTGGTTTGCAATACAGCAGCAATATCACGTGTAACGTGCTCACCACCGCGCTGCAATGTACGTGCTAGAGCTAAACGACCATCTAGATAAACAGCAAGATTGGTAATGCCTGCGCCAATATCAACCAGACAAACACCATACTCTTTTTCATCTTTAAGCAAGCTTGCCTCAGCGGTTGCCAGACAAGACACCACCATTTTTTCAACCCCGATATTTGCACCTTTCATGGCACGATCAAGGTTTTGCATAGTCGCTATAGGCATCATCATTAACTGATAATGTCCAGTCATACTATGGGCAGTCATATTAATTGGATTCTGCACCCATTCAGCAGAATCACCCAACTCAAAGCCTAATGGCACTGCACTTGCTAAATAGTAATCAGAAGTCACATGACTTGCTTTTGCCAATTCTAACGCGCGCACGACTTCATTTGTTGTAATCACATGTGCTGGATTAGATACTGGTGTGCGACCAGAGGCATAAAAACTTTGCAACTCGGTACTCGGAATAGATACCCATGCGCTATGAATGCGACATTCGGCCATATTTTCCGCTTCAGCAACAGCATTTTTAATCGCAGCAATGACTTTATCGAGGCTTACAATTTTTCCTTTATTCATGCCTCGATTGCGAGCAGTTGCCATACCGATAACTTGGATGTTATCCGGCGCATGAATTTTTCCAATCAAAACTGAAACTTTATGCGTCCCAATGTCAATCGCAACAACTGAGGGAACAGCTTCACTCATCACTCATACCATTTCTTTGTTGTTTAATACCAGGCAAATTGCCTATTTTAAAGCCACGTATTATGGCTTTGCTTTTGTTCCACCTGCAATGCTTGTGTCATCACTCGTTACAACAAACTGACCATTCACAATTTTAGGTGGTGTTGCGTTCTTCCATTGAATAGATAATCCATTACGATATCGCAAATCAATGGCTGAGATTTTCGACCACACCGGTTTTAAGTCAGATTGTGCCAGATGACTTAAACGTTGCAACTTATTCATTGTTTGATCTTGGTCAACAATAATACGCAAACCAGAATCAAATTGCATAAACCAAGTCATTCGCTCAGTCAGATATAACTCTTTTAAGCGTAAATTAACAGGATGGAATAATTGATTAATTTCATTATAGCGTCGCATCATCATTTTTGACTGACTTACCGGCCCATGAAGCAACGGAAGTTCAGGATGAATTGTCGGCTCCGCCTCACTAAATACATCGCCTCCATCGCTTAACAAGCGACCTGTCCCCCAACGGGCGATAGCATGTCGAGGCATGACACGAACACGAATACCATTGGGCCAAGCACGAGATACAACAACTCGGTCTACCCATGAAATTTCTAATGTTTTGTCACGAATCTGTTCTAAATCAGATGTGAAATAATTCGCTTTTATAATTGGAGCAACATGTTGCATCACTTGTTGGGTTTCAACAGAAGATGCTGAACCTACAACTTCTAGTTTTGCAACTGTTGCATCTGTAATAACTTTATATAACCCATAAATTCCGACTGCCAGCACTACAAAAGCAATAACCAACAGCACCCATCCACCAGCATTCGCAAGCTTCTGCTTACGCGTAGGCGGTTTATCATGAATAGAGGTGATGGCCGCACGTTTACGGCGCATGGAAGCCGGAAGTTGTGCCATATTTAAGCCGTACCTTCCAATGTTTGCTCAAGAATCGCAACACACAATTCATCAAAGCTATAACCCACAGCTTTAGCAGCTTTAGGAACTAAAGAGTGACTTGTCATACCTGGAACAGTGTTTACTTCTAAAAGCCAGAAATTGCCTTGCTCATCCTGCATCGCATCAATACGACCCCAGCCTTCTGCACCCACTGCCTGAAAAGCACGTAAACACAATGCTTGTAGGTTTTTCTCTTCAGTCTCACTCAGACCACAAGGGATACCATACTCTACATCATTACGTTGATACTTCGCTTCATAGTCGTAGAAAGCAACATCTGCTGGTGGTTGCAAACGAATAACCGGCAAAGGCTGTCCATTGAGGAATGAAATTGTGAATTCACGACCAGTGATCCATTTTTCTGCCATCACCACAGCATCGTGCTGAGTCGCCTTTTCAATTGCAGCAGCAAAGTCTTCTGCTTTCTCCACCTTACTCATGCCGACACTCGAGCCTTCATGTACAGGTTTGATAATGACAGGCAAACCTAACTCAGCAATCACCGCATCTAAATCTGTTTCTTTAGTAATAATGCGATATGGCGCTGTAGGTAAATTGCTACCCTGCCAGATTTGCTTGGTTTTAACTTTATCCATGCCAATCGCAGAACCTTGCACGCCTGTTCCTGTATAAGGCAGATTTAACCATTCAAGCACACCTTGAATCTGGCCATCTTCACCGCCGCGACCATGCAATACAATAAATGCACGATCATAATTTACAAGTTCAGTCACACTGCGGTCTTGTGGATCAAATGCTTCAGCCTGAACACCTGAACGTAACAAAGCGTCCAAAACTGCCTGACCACTATCCAAAGACACAGCACGCTCAGCCGATTTCCCACCAAACAACACGGCAACTTTGCCGAATTTTGTAGCATTTGACACGTTTAAATCCTTAACCCGATTATTCAATACTTTTTGTTTATTTCACATACAAATGGTGTTGTGCAAGTTCTACTGAAATTGCTCCCACGTTACCCGCACCTTGTGTTAATAACAAGTCATTTGGTTGTAACACATTTTGCATGATGTTTTGCAAATTACCTTCAACCGGATCGACCAAAATCGGTTCTACTTGTCCGCGTAAACGAATACTACGCGCTAAAGTGCGGCTATCTGCACCCACAATAGGTTTTTCACCGGCAGGGTAAACTTCCAACAATAATAATTGATCGACTTGAGAGAGCACTTCAATGAAGTCATCAAAACAATCGCGAGTACGAGAGTAACGGTGTGGCTGGAACAACATAACCAAACGACGGTCCGGATGGCTTTGGCGAGCAGCTTTAATAGTTGCTTCTACTTCTTTCGGATGGTGCCCATAGTCATCAACTAACTTAACGTTGCCATCAGCAAGTTCAAATTCACCTTGCACCTGGAAGCGACGGCCAACACCACTAAACCCTTCTAATGCACGGCTAATTGCATCATCAGAAACACCTTCATCTGTTGCAACACCAATTGCTGCCAAGGCATTTAAAATATTATGTAAACCTGGTTGATTAATTGTTAAACGCAATGGTTCACGGCCTTTACGCAACACAGTGAAGTGAGATTGCATACCATCTTGTTCAATATCAACTGCACGAATGTCATTATCTTCATTAAAACCATAAGTAATGACCGGACGGCCTACACGCGGCAGAATTTCACGAATGTTTGCATCATCACCACAAACTACAGCCAAGCCATAAAATGGTAAGTTATGAAGGAACTGTACAAAAGTATCTTTTAATTTATCAAAGCTACCTTCATAGGTATCCATATGGTCAGCATCGATATTGGTTACAATCGCTGCCATTGGTTGCAAATAAAGGAAAGATGCATCTGATTCATCAGCTTCAGCCACGATGAAACGGCTTTCACCTAACGCCGCATTTACGCCTGTACTGTTAAGTAAGCCACCAATAACATAAGTTGGATCAAGGTTTTCTTCCGCCAACATCGTCGTCAAAAGACTTGTGGTTGTAGTTTTACCATGTGTACCAGCCACAGCAATACCGTGACGGTAACGCATAAGCTCACCTAGCATCTCTGCACGACGCACAATTGGAACACGCTGTTCAATTGCAGCTTTAATTTCCGGATTTTCTGGATCAATTGCTGTAGAAACTACAAGCACATTGGCATTTTTAATATTTTCCGGTTGATGGCCAATATAAACTTTGATGCCATTTTTTTCTAATTGTTCTGTAGTTTTAGACGCCTTAATGTCCGAACCGGAAATTTTATAGCCTTGGTTACCCAAAACCTCTGCAATGCCACACATCCCAGCGCCACCGATCCCCACAAAATGAATGTGTTTAATACGGCGCATTTCAGGCACTTTAATCAGTTTTTTTGCTTGGTTCGCAGCTGTTGATGGAGACATAGTAAATCCGATTACATTTTTTGGATAAGATCAACCACATGCTGAGTCGCATTTGGTTGGGCATGTTGACGCGCTTTCACTGCCATTTCAGTAAGTAATTGGCGGTTCATCAGCGAAGTGAACAATTCATTTAAAACATCTGGTGTCATGGTCGATTGCTGGCAAATTTTCGCAGCACCGACATCCGCCAGAAATTTGGCATTTGCAGTTTGATGGTCATCAACTGCTATAGGAAGTGGTACAAAAACTGCAGCCACGCCTGCTGTTGCAACTTCTGTTACTGTGAGCGCTCCAGCCCGGCAAATAATTAAATCTGCCTCACTATAAGCTTTTGCCATATCTTCAATAAATGGCAAAACGCGTACAGTTAAATTAGCTGGTGCATCTGCATAAAGTGCTTGAGTTGCCTCAACTTGTTGCTGACCACACTGGTGAAAAATATTGAGCGGAACTTGTAATTGTTTTAATGCTGGAGGTAAGCGTTCATTGAGTGCTTTGGCACCTAAAGACCCGCCCACAATTAAAATGTTTAAAGGCTTGCCCGCTTGCTCACGCTCATCATAGCGCCACTTTGGGCTTAAAATATCTGTGATTTCACGACGCACAGGGTTTCCTGTGGTTACAACTTTACCACCAGCAGGAAAGGTATTTGGAAATGCTTCACATACGACTTTAGCAACACGAGATAACTGTGCATTGGTAAAACCTGCAACTGCATTTTGCTCGTGAATCAGTACAGGAATGCCTAACAAACGTGCGGCTAAACCACCTGGACCAGCTACATAACCACCAAAGCCTGCAACCGCATCAACTTTAAGTTGTTTCATATAGCGCATTGCACTAAAAGTGGCTTTTAAAATTTTAAAAGGTGCAGCAACTTTACGGACTAATCCATTGCCACGAACACCTTGGATATCAATTTGATATATTGGAATATTTTGATCTTTTAACAACCGATTTTCCATACCTGTTGGCGTGGCTAACCATGAAACCTGACAACCTTGTTGTTGAAGTTTTTTGGCTACGGCGAGGGCTGGAAAAACATGTCCACCTGTACCGGCAGCCATCATCATGACATGTTTAGGTTTGCTTTGCTGTGAATCGGTCACGGTCTAATTCTTCAACTCAAAAAACAATGGAAATTGTCATCTATTTTTGTAGCCGTTTATTTTAATCCTAAAGCTTCATTAACGAAAAGCTAATTTCACTCGTTTATAACAGAAAGATGTGCTTTTTTGAAAATATGCCTACAAAGCTGTGGTGTATTTAGTATTGTTATTTTATTAATTCATATATTTTCAGGTGATTTCCAATAAATACCGCTGAAAATCACCTGAAATAAATAATTAAGCTATACGACCAGCTTCTAATACATCAAATAGATCATCGGCAATTGATGTACCAAATTGAGCATCAATTTCACGAATACAGGTCGGGCTAGTGACATTAATTTCAGTGACATAATTACCAATCACATCTAAGCCTACAAAAACTAAACCTTTTTCGCGCAAGAAAGGACCAATTTTAGCTGCGATCAATTTATCATTTTCAGTAAGCGGACGCGCTTGGCCTAAACCACCTGCCGCCAAGTTACCGCGTACTTCACCATTTTGTGGAATACGAGCTAGACAGTAAGGAACAGGTTCACCATTCACCATTAAAATACGCTTATCCCCTTCTACAATTTCAGGAATATAACGCTGAGCCATAATTGGACGAGTACCTAGCTCTGTAAGCATTTCTAAGGTAGAACCAATATTTACACCGTCTTGATATAAACGGAAAATTCCCATACCGCCCATACCATCAAGTGGCTTAACAATCACATCACCATGTTCTTTAATAAATTCACGAATTAAACTTTGTTGAGATGTTACAAGTGTAGGCACTTGTAGCTCTGGAAACTGGGTTGCAAAGAGTTTTTCATTGCAATCACGCAGTGATTGAGGCTTATTAATAATCCATGAACCTTCGCGCTCAGCTTGCTCAAGCACGTAAGTCGTGTAGACAAAATTCATATCAAACGGCGGGTCTTTACGCATGAGCACGACATCGTAAGCCGCGATAGATTCTTTTTTCTTTTCGCCTAACTCATAGTAATGGTTATAATCTTCGAACACCTTTAACGGTGAAATGAGGCCATAAGCTTTGCCTTGATCGATATATAAATCTTGTTGTAATGCATAACCTAATTCATGTCCACGACGGCTCGCCGCCCACAACATTGCCATGGTTGAATCCTTTTTAAGGTTTACGGTTTCAATCGGATCCATGACGACAAGTACACGCATGCTCAAGCTCTTCTTAAAATTTAAATTAGCATGAGTATAACTGAGATTTTTCACTGGTTTTTCTTAATTTCAGTAAAACCTTATCGGTTATTTCTTTATCTTGAATTAAGGTAAATTCAGTTAAACTATGATCATAAAATATTATTTTTAAAGGGTAAACATGAAACTTTATCGCTATTTAACTGGCCCCGATGACTCTGCTTTTTGTGCACGAGTGACTAAAGCTCTGAATCATGGTTGGGAGTTATATGAAGCACCCACTATGACCTTTAATGGCACGCATGTCATTGTGGGACAAGCAATTTGCAAAACAATTGATGAAAATTATGATCCAGAAATGGATATTTTAGATGTTCTCAAAAATAACGCGTAATTCCAGAAGGGTGCTTTTAATCGATGAAAAGCCCCCTTTAAAACCCAATTAACAAGAAAAACTAATGAGTCAACTCATACAATTCGTTTAATTTGCTAATTAACTTATTAAAAATCAGTTATTAAAAAATAAATATGTCATTTTTTAAGATAATAGTTCTTTTATTCTAAACAATTAAATGATTATAATTATCATTTATACTTTTATTTTTGTTAATTGATTTTATTTTTATGTTAAGAATTTCTATACCATCTCCCCAAATGAAGCGTCTTTTCCCGCTGAGCTTACTCAGTTTAATGATCTTGAATATTCAAGGTGCCTATGCAGAAGATGTGACTGACTCATCAAAAGTAGCGGCCACCATGCCCACCATAAAAATTGAGGCCATGAGTGAGCTCGATCCGATTAAAAGTTATATCGACTATGACAAAGCCAATGTCACACGTAATGGTTTAGATAAAAAAGATATTCCTCAAACCGTTGATACGATTGATGTTCAGAAATATAAAATTTATGGATCAAATGATTTAAGCGTTATGCTGCAAGGCACCCCAGGGGTATCAACCAGTTATGATATGCGCGGTGATGGGATCACGATTCGTGGCTTTGGTGCCGATACAGGTGATATTTACCGTGATGGCATACGTGAAAGCGGACAAGTACGTCGTAGTACAGCAAATATCGAACGTATTGAAATTTTAAAAGGCCCCGCCTCTGTTTTATATGGCCGTAGTGCTGGCGGCGGTGTTGTGAATATGGTGAGTAAGTTCGCCAATTTTAACTCTAAAAGTTCAGTTGGTGCGTATGCTGGTTCATATGATAACTACGGAACAACGGCTGACATCAACCAAGTACTTAATGACAATTTAGCAGTACGTTTAACTGGAGAATATGGCGAGTCAGGCAGCTTCCGCTCTAGTATTGAAAATAAGATTGAAATGTTTTCACCAAGTTTCACTTATAAAAATGACGATGGAACACTCACTTGGACCACACAATATACCTATGACAAATTAGGTCGTGTACCTGATCGCGGACCATCACGTGACATTCTGCCTGCGGAAACTTCGATCAAAATGGGATTTGCTCAAGACGGCGATGATGTTGATGATATTTTGCAAGTGGTCCGCACCGATGTGAATTATCAATATGCGCCTGATTGGAACTTTCACTGGGCAGCAAGTTACCGACAAGCAGAACAAAACTTTGACCACTTTTATTTTGGAACTTATTGTGGTTTAGATGGTAAAAACTCAAAGAATGAGTCTTGTACTAAAAAAGGTTACGTCGACCAAATTTACTACTGGCAACAAACCATCAATAAGACCACCACCAATACCTTTGATATTAAGGGCAAGTTCAAAACAGGCTCGCTTGAACACCAAATTATGGTGGGTACAGACTGGACTTATGAGCAACGAGAGCCACGTCTAGCGAACGCTACCAAAGATGGATCTATTTACGGCTACGTCAATCCGATCACAGGGGAACGAGAGTATAGTCGTGGCAGTGGCCCACTAGTGATGAAACAGCACAACTATAATGAAGGCACAACTTACGGCGTATTTATTCAAGATTTAATTGGTCTAAATGACCAACTTAAACTCATGCTGGGTGTGCGCTACGATTACTTTGACTTTTCAACCACCAACAAGCTGACTAAAGAACACCGTAATGTAAAAGATGGCAGCTTTAGCCCAAATGTTGGTTTAGTGTGGCAACCGCTTCCGGAACATAGCTTTTACGCGTCGTACTCTAAAAGCTTTGCACCATTTGGCGGACAAATGGGTGTTAACCAAGTTACTGGAAGCACCGATGTTACAAAAATGGATAAAGAGCCTCAATATAACGAGCAATATGAAGTTGGGGTAAAAAGCGAATGGTTAGATAATCGTTTAAATACTCAATTTTCTATCTTTGATATTCGTAAAAATAATATCCGCTATAAACCAAATCCTAATGAGCAACCAGAAGTATGGGCAACTGCGGGTCAGCATCAATCTCGTGGTCTTGAATTTAGCTTTATTGGCCGCGTACTTGATAATGTCTTTGTCCGTGGTGGTTATGGCTACACAGATGCAAAAGTGAAAGAAGATAAACAAAAGCCTGAACAAGAAGGTAACTATTTAGCCAACACATCTAAGAATACAGGTAATTTATTTGTTCGTTATTTACCAACCGAGCAGTGGTATACCGAGGTGGGCGTGACCTATGTCGGGTCTTATTATCCAAATCTTAATAATCAAGTAAAAATGGAAGGCTTTAACCGTGTCGATGCAGCGATTGGCTATAGTGCAGACCCATGGAATGTCACACTTGCGGTGAATAATCTAACCAATAAAGAGTATTGGCGTTCAGACAGTATGCCAGGCACACCACGTAATGTGTTATTGCGTTTGAATTATCAGTTTTAAGTAAATATTAAAAAGGCATACCCCTATTTAGAGGTATGCCTTTTTCTTTTTAGATACCGTATTTTTCGCGATAAGCTTGCATGTTTGCAAACGCTTCTTTTTCACCTTTGGGATGACTGAACAAGGATGCAAAGAGAAATTAGGCATGATGCTAGAGTGTAGAAAGTGTGATGAGAAAGATTTCGCAGATTCGCCATTATGTTAAATGAACTATTAAATAAGGCTAAACTCTAGATAGCTCAGCACGGTACTTTTTAAAATTAAAAGTCATATACCAATTGGCATTTGCTGTGATTTCTCACCAACCCTTCAGTTTGTCGTTTAGTTACTTCAACTTCTATCCATGAAAATTTAAATCATCAATACCTGATAATTCTAAAGTTATTGATGATTTAATTAGACCATTTCATAGTCCAAGAATTATGATTACAGCTATTTTTTAAATGGCCACAACAACTGCTTGAAATATCGATTCGATATAGGGGTACGAATGCCCAAACTATCTGCGGAAACTGCTTTTTCTTCGTAGTGAAAAGTGCCAAAAATATGATCCCAAATCACAAAAACCTCGGCAAAATTTTTACTGCCAAAGCCCTGTTTATGGTGCCAACGATGTACTTCAGCAACAGCAAATACATGTTTTAATGGCCCTGCCCGATAGTCTAAGTTGGCGTGTTGAAAACTTAAATGTACCGCAGTAAAGGTTAGCCAACAACCTATCAGCAAGGTTGGTGCCCCTAATATCGTTAACACCAATAAACTAGGTGTTGCTAGTGCAATCGCACTTAATGGATGACGTTTTTCACCATTTAACCAATATAAGCGTTTAGGTTGATGATGAATGGCATGTAATTTCCACAACCAGCGCCGACGATGACTCAGTTTATGCATATACCATAAACCAAAATCGATAATTATCCCCACCAGTAAAAATTGTACCCATATTGGCCATTGAATAGGCCATAATTTAGAAAAAAACTCGAATTTAAGGATAAATTGTAAAATTGTTGCGGTTATTAGAATAAGTGCTACATTAAAAATCGCATGAAAAATGTCAGTGAATGTATCGTCTTGATCATGTAACCATTTTTGCTGATATGGCAAAAAGCGCTCTAACATTGCAACCATAGCGCTAATGGATACAATGCATACTAGTGCGGATGGCCAATAGGGTATTTTTTGATAAGCCATCAATAATACTATTGCTAAGGTGGTAACAGATAAAATCGGATAACTCAAATAACGTATTAAAAAATGACTATACTTTAGCATGATGATGTCCTCTATTTAGATTGATCACTACCATGCAGGATTGTTTGATGTTTAAATTGAATAAAACGGCTATATTTTATTTAAAAAAGTGAATTTACTTAAGACTCAGGCAACAAAATCATCTTGTTTTGAATGTTTTTGACAGCCGAAGGTTGTATGCCAAACATTTGCATACAGGTTCTAGAAAAATGCGCTTGATCGGTAAAGCCACTCTGATACGCTGCTGCAGTTAAATTATTTTCTTCATGTAGATTTTTAAGTGCAATAATCAAGCGTAACCACTTGCGATAACTACGTAATGAAATACCAAAATGGGAATTGAACCAATGTGCTAGACGACTTTCAGATAAGTGATGTAACGCCGCCAGCTCCTGACGTGAAGGAACATAATTATATAATAGATGTTGATAGATATAGCCATTCATTAATTGAGCACGTTCACTAGCTACCATACAATCAAAATAGCACTGTAATTGAGCAAAGGCTTTGGTAATATTATTAGTATGCAAAAAATAAAGCCGCAATTGCTCCAGAAGCGTTGTTGGCAGTATTTGTATCTGAGAAGTTGAGGCAAAAAATTGATGTATAGCCTGCCCTAAATAATAAGTTCCATCCAAATAAATCGAGCAATACTTGCCTTTCTGTAACTGATGAACAGTATTTGCTGGAATGAAAAAACCCATACCCGTATGTAACTGCTCGTATCCAATAATCTGCATAGATTGTAGTGGATCGAGGGGAAAAGTGATCTGATGCGCAAGATGTCGATGTGGTCTGTTATCTCCTGCTTGTCCACAAAAATAACCGTAACCCAAACCAATAGCCATCTGACCTTGCCAATGTGATAGCTGCTCTTTTTTTATCATGTTTAGATTTTACAAGATTAACGCTAAAATTGAATGCTTTATAAAGATATTTAAATAATTCAGTTATATTAGTATTGAGATAGAATATATAAAATTTAATCCTCTAATAAATGAAAAAGGAAGCCATCGCTTCCTTTTTTCAATTCAATATAGACTTAGATACCATATTTTTCACGATACGCTTGCATATTTGCTAGCGCTTCTTTTTCACCTTTCGCTTCCAAATAATCCATTAAATCTTTCATGGTAATGAGTGCGTGTACAGGAATTTCTAATTCTTTTTGAACTTCCTGAATTGCGGAAAGTTCACCTTGACCACGTTCTTGACGATCTAGCGCAACCAACACACCCGCAATAGTTGCACCAGCATTTTTCAAAATTGTTACCACTTCGCGAATCGCTGTACCTGCGGTAATTACGTCGTCAATAATCCAGACTTTTTTACCTTCAACCGCAGCACCAACTAATACACCGCCTTCACCATGATCTTTTGCTTCTTTACGGTTAAAGCCCCATGGCACACTTTTGTTATGGACTTGAGACAAAGCAACAGCAGTCGCTGCTACAAAAGGAATACCTTTGTAAGCTGGTCCAAAAATCACATCAACATTTTCACATTGTGTTAATTTATCAGCATAGCCTTGCGCTAAAAGAGATAAAGCTTCACCATCGTTGAGTAGGCCTGCATTAAAAAAATAAGGACTCACGCGTCCAGATTTTAAAGTAAACTCACCAAATTTAAGCACACCGCGTGATAATGCGAGTTCGATAAATGCTTGCGGGTGAAATGACACAGGCGTTGTCATGAGGTGCTCCAAATTCACAATTGAGGTTAAATTTTCGCATGATACCAAAGGATCAGTATCCAAGTGATGTAAAAATTCTTCGAGTCGTTTCCATTAACGTAAATGGCTTACGTTCTTCAGTAACGAAAGGCTTACTTGAATGGTTAGAACAATCAGATGCCGATGTCGTATGCATGCAGGAAAGCCGCATTACCCATGAACAATGGACTGAAAAATTTAGACCCGAAGGATGGCATACCCATCTCTTTCCAGCAGAGCGTGCAGGTTACGCGGGGACTGCAATATATAGCCGCCTACCCTTCGTCTCAGTTAAAGATGGTTTAGGGTTTGAACTGGCTGACAGTCAAGGCCGCTTTATTTCCGCGGAATTCGATTTAGGTTTGTCACATCCGGTACATATTGCATCATTATACTTACCTTCGGGCTCAAGTGGTGAAGAAGCGCAAGCACGTAAAGATTTATTTTTAGGTGAATACGCAAAAATCTTGAAACAATGGCGTGATGAAAACAAGTCAGTCATCATTTGTGGTGACTACAACATTGTTCATAAACGTATTGATATCAAAAACTGGTCAGGTAACCAGAAATCATCTGGTTGTTTACCACATGAGCGCGCATGGCTTGACCATATTTACGATGAACTTGGCTATGTGGATACCTTCCGTGTAGTTCGCGAAGAAGCAGAACTTTATTCATGGTGGTCAAATCGCGGTCAAGCTCGTGCAAAAAATGTAGGGTGGCGTATTGACTACCATGCATGCTCACCAGACTGGAAAGCACGTACAATTAACGCATGGGTTTATAAAGATCAATGGTTTAGCGACCATGCACCCGTTATTATCGACTATAAAATTCAAGAATAAGTGAACACTCGTTCACTTACATTGTCGTTTTCGCTTACAGCATATGTCGTTTTTGAGTATTTTTCTTACACAGCTTTAACGGCATTATAGCCCCACGGCACAGGGAAGCAGTCAGGATGACGCAAAAGGATAGGACGCCGTAGGAAGATAAAATAAACTTATGATAAGTTTATTTGCAAGGATGTGACATTGGACGTTGAAATGAGACCCGCATGATCAGGATGATTAAATGCGGGTTTTCTCTTTTCTGTCTCTTATTTTGCGCTAAGTTCTTTTAGTTTTAACTTCTTCTTATTAAGCTCATTATTACCTTATCTTATGACAATAACATGACATTTCTCTTTCGATTAATCATTAATTTTCATTTGTTTTAAAAGTATCGGTATAAAGTAGTGCTTAAAAGCATTTTGGGTTAGGCTGTGTGCTCTCTCTTTTTGACATGGTCCGATAAAATGTTAAAAATTTATGGAATTAAAAACTGTAACTCAATGAAAAAAGCATTTGATGCCTTACAGGCTAAAGGGCTTAACTATGATTTTCATGATTATAAAAAACAAGGCATTGATGCAGATACTTTAAAAATCTGGTTAAAAGAAATTGGAAAAGATACCGTTCTCAACAAAAAAGGAACGACTTGGCGCAAGCTTTCAGAAGAAGAACAAAATCGTGCTCTAAGCAGTGAAGATCACCTGATTGAAGCACTCATTGCTCAACCAAGTTTGATTAAAAGACCTGTTTTAAAAACTTCACAGGGTTTTATTGTGGGTTTTGATGAAACCGCCTATCAAAATATTCAAGCCTAAAAAAACGAGCCATTTGGCTCGTTTTTTTATTAAAACTTTTAGTTCGCGCGAATCCACGTTTGGTTACGACCAAGTGCAGAAACGCCAATATAACCACGTAATTTAAGCTTTTTGCCGCCATCGGTTAACTCACCTTTCAGTTTGTAAGTTTTACCTGATTTTGGGTCTAAAATCGTACCGTTTTCATAACTGTTACCACCTACATTTTTTAAATTATGTACAATGGTGACACCTTTAAGCGGTTTGTTTTTGTAAGGACCTTCACATTTTGTACAAGTGTTTTCTTCACCTGGTGTCAAAATGCTCTGAATGGTTGCAGTTAAGGTTCCGTCCTTCTGTTCCGTAAATTTCACTACGGCTTTTGGCTTGTTGGTCTGATCATCAATCGTTTTCCATACCGTTCCATTGAGTGAATCAGCCGCATTGGCAAATGCAGCCATACCAATGAGTCCTAAAGCTAAAGCAATCTTTTTCATTTTTGTAATATCCTTGGGTCTTTCAAGATTTTCAGTATTCAGAAGTCGCAAAGATATTGCAATTTTTGAATGTGACTGTTTCGTGTAACCTTGTAATCTTGCAAAATAAAATTTACAAGAAAACAAGAAACTAGCATAAAAATGGATGCTATATGAATATATCAAATGTTTGGAAATATTATTTTACAAAAACTTTTCTTAAAACAACAATTCGCAAGCCAAGCCAGCTAAATTTGCCGGCTACTGCCTTACGCCCTGTGCTGGATCAGATGTGTCGTGCTTTCCCACGACAAAAAAATGTATCCGTGCGCCCGATTCGACTAGCAGGCGTTAAAGGTGAAGAAATCAAGCCGCAAGATTCTGCGACTCAACTAATTTTTCACATTCACGGCGGTGCTTTTTTCCTTGGTAGTGTCAAAACACATCATGCTTTTATGACGGATTTAGCTGCCCGTACTCAAATGCAGATTATTCATGTGGATTATCCTCTTGCACCAGAGCATCCCTACCCTGAGGCAACCGAAGCTCTATACGACATCTATCAGTCTTTAGTGGTCCAAGGCATCCAACCGAAAGATATTATTTTATCGGGTGACTCATGCGGGGCAAATTTAGCGCTAGCACTTTGCTTGCGTTTAAAAGAACAACCCGAACTCATGCCGAGTGGCCTAATTTTATTGTCTCCATTTTTGGATTTAACACTCACGAGTGAGTCTCTTCGGTTTAACAAAAAGCATGATGCCTTATTATCTATTGAATCCTTACAAACAGGTACTCAGTACTATATAGGCAATCATATCGCAGCCGATGACCCACGTGTTTCCCCTATTTTCGACGATTTACATGGTCTTCCACCAACTTTGGTTCAAGTGGGTTCTAAAGAAATATTATTAGACGATGCCAAGCGTTTTAGAGAAAAAGCTGAAGATGCTGGTGTTAACGTTCAATTCAAACTTTATACGGGCATGTGGCATAACTTCCAGATGTTTAATGCTTGGTTTGATGAAGCTAAACAAGCATTGGCAGATATTGCTGAATTTGCTCATGAGCTTGATAAAACTTAATTTACTGATAAATGATGTGAATAGTCCCAAAACTTTTCACATCATTTTCTTTATAAAAGACATCATGTATAAATTGAAAATCATGTTATGTTTAAAATATAAATTATTTAAACAATCCAATTTTAGGATGGTCTAACAAAGAGGCATCTATATTTAGGAGCCCTTACTTACTATGAAAAATCGTTTAATCACTCATCCAATACATAGAACAAAACAGGTGATAATCGATTTCATCCACAATAATCACATTATCAACTGGACTCCATTACAAAAAAGTGCACTGATGCTCACACTTGCCTGTGCAATGAACTTCAGTTGGATTTTATGGAAAGGCTATATTTTAATTACGCCAAGCGTTTGGCAATGGGCAAATCTGCCTTTAGTTGAATCACAAATCTTGCTCAATTTATTTACTTTATTTTTATTAGGCGCTTTGATAATCCCCTGTTATCGCTACAAAAATGATGAATGGGCTCAAAAAGTTATTCCTTTGATTAGTGTACAGTTCTTTGCACTCATGCTATGCCACGATGGATATTTAATTGGCAGTATCAGTCCAGCCACTATGGTCGGTTATGTAGGTACCATCGGTGTGGGTTTGGTGTTATTCGAGCGAAAAATTGTTTATAGCGCCCTTATACCTGCGACGATTATTTTAACAATATGTACGTATCTAAGCATGAAAGGTGTTTTGCCTTATGCGCCATTATTTAATCTTATTGCTATGCAACGAGCCCAAACTAATCCGTTTTGGTTAGGAAGTATGGCTTTTTTTATTATGCCTATTTTATTGGCCTGTTTTATTTTATTTGAAATATTACTCACCCAATGGCGTCAGCGAGAAACTTATATTCAACGTCTAAGCCAAATCGACCCTTTAACCAATGTATTAAATAGACGTAGTTTAAACACACATTTAGAGTCGCTACACCAACAACAATTTGATTATGCAGTGGTACTTCTTGATATCGATCATTTTAAAAAAATTAATGATATATACGGACATCACCAAGGGGATCAGGTCTTAATTGAAATTGCGCAGTGCCTTTCTGATAATTTGCGCAGTGAGGACATTATTGGTCGATTTGGTGGAGAAGAATTTATTTTATTACTCCCCCACACCGATATTATTCAAGCTGAAAAAATTGCTGAGCGTTGTCGCTGTGCTTTACAAGAATTACCTGTCTGTAGTGCCCAAAATAATCCTATTCATATTAGTGCAAGTTTTGGAATAAGCAGTTCAGCTTTTGCAAAGGACCCTTATCTTGTTATTCGACAGGCTGACCAAGCTCTCTATGCGGTAAAAGCTTCAGGCCGTAATCAGGTACGCACATTTCATCAGACCGAAACTATCAATACCTTATGATTCTTTGAGCTTTGCCAAACTCGCGAGTTGTTGCAAAAGTTCTTGCTGACTAAAAGCACCCGTTAATCGTAAAGCACGAATCTCTTTTTGCTCTGGGCTTAAGAATAAATAGGTCGGTGGTCCTAAAATATTCCATTGTTTGAGTAGTGCTTCATGCGACTGGTCATAATGGCTCAAATCAAGCTTAATTAAATAATATGGCGCAAGAGCAGATTGAACCTCGGGTGCTTTTAAAATACGGTGTTCAATCGGTTGGCAGGCAACACACCAGTCTGCATAGACATCAACCACAATAGCTCGATCAACAGGTGCTGCCGCTAAAATTTTCTCAAAGTCTGCTGCACTAGTCGCAATATGCCACTCGGCCATATGATTAGAACTTTGCAAGGTTCGATTTTGAATATGTTGATATTGGTTATAGGCTACAAAAGGTGTAACGATTAATAATAAAATCGCGTAGAGCCATTGTAGTTGCCCTTTTTTCCAGAAAAACTGATAAACAGCATAGCCTATAAAAGCAAGGCCTAATACGAGGCTAAGCACTTGCATGCCCAAATCTGGCAGCAAAGGACGAATAAAATAAAGACTTAATCCCAACATCAGAAAAGCAAAAATTACTTTAATCTGATGCATCCAGTCGCCCGCTTTAGGCAAGAATTTTGCCCCTAAAATACTTGCGAGTAACAATGGAATTCCCATTCCAAAGCCTAGGCAGAATAAAAGCAAAGCACCTTGCCACTGATTTTGCGTTTGAGAAATAAATAATAAAGTTCCAGCGAGAGGTGCGGTCATACAAGGACCCACCAAAAGCGCAGAAACGACACCCATAACCCCAGCACCGACCAAAGTACCGCCTTGTTGCATTGACTGAATACGGTCAAGTCGGTTTAACCATGTCTGAGGTAAACGAAGCTCAAACAAACCAAATAAGTTCAGAGCAAAAACAATAAACAGCAAACTAAAAGCAATTAAAGTTGCTGGCTGTTGTAACCAGCGTTGGAAATTTAAGCCTGCCGAAGAAGCAATTAAACCCAAGCCTGCATAAACTAATGCCATGCTACATACAAAAGTAAGCGCAATGGTCCAAGCCTTTAAACCTTTATGTTCGCGAATGATCAGTGAAGTTAAAATAGGAAGCATCGGTAAAGAACATGGTGTAAATGCGAGCAACATGCCTAAACCTAAAAATAATAAAACTCCATACCAAAGCGAGTGTTCAATTAATTTAGCTGACCAGATCTGATCTTGTGCAATTTGAGGTGTAGTTGTATCAGCTGCTGTCTCTGTACTCTGCTCTTTTTCTAAAGATTCTGAACTCGAGGAAGTGTCGGATTGTGTATTCGCTAAATCTAGTAATCGTTTTGGCGCTGTTCCTGCTTGGTTTTGTACACCCACCAAGCCATCTGCATCGGTTTGAAACTCAATGGTCTGGGGTGGATAACAAATACGGTCTTTGGCACAGCCCTGCCAAGTCACACTATAGTGCTCTGAAGGCTTAGTCTTAATTTGGAAATTAACTTGATGGTAGTAAACCTGACTTTGCCCATAATTTTCATCATATTGGGCAACCGCTTTAGGTAACTTTAAAGTTAAAGGTTGAGTACCTTGTTGTACAGAAAATTTATGCTGATAAAGATAGTAATTTGGCTGAATCTGCCAAGACAAACTCGCAGTATGCGGCTCAGAAGATTCAACCGAAAATGAAAAAGCTTGTTCGGGTGAGAGTAGCTTATCTTGCGCAGAAACCAACTGGCTAAACACACAAACAGCAACTGCTAGAAAATAAAGAATTCCCTGATGAATAAGCTTTTTCATTAACATAAATTTAAATTGCTTCGATTAGAACAAGAATGCCACGCCTAAGCCACCGTTGTAGCTCTTGTCTTGACCCTCTAAATCAACCCCGATACTTGCATCGAGCTGGGTACGATCATTTACGGCGTAGACTAAACCTGTCCCTAAACCATATTCGTAGTCTTGGCTTTCAGCTTTACGGTAAATGAACTCAGAATAACCTGACAACTTACCTGCGATTTTATAATCAATCGTCGGGATTGCAGTTACTGCCCAGTTACTATTTTGTACTTCGTAGCGCATGGTAATTGATGTGCCGACTAAGTCATTATATTTATAAGCGACTGCTGAACTTAAGCTATAAATATCGTCATGTGCAGTAAATTCATCATTTCCAGTGGCAATGATCGCTTCAGCTAACACAGCCATTGATAAGTTTTCATCGTTTAGATCAATTGCTTTTTTCAAACCGATGCTGACATCACCAAAGCCTGACGTGTCATGTTTTTTACCAGCACGTTTAGTTTGAGTCCATGCTGGACCTTGCCAACCTAATTGTAATTCCAAGCCGTCGGCTAAACCGGTACGGAATAACATATCTTCATTTACAGTTACGGTTTTTTCTTTGACGCCATCAACCGTTGACTCTGTATAAGTTGCACTTGGCAAACCTTGTTCCCAAGCCAATTTACCAACTGGAGTAATCCCTGTTCCAAAGCCAGCACCTGGACGGTCAAAAGAGAACTCTGCAGCAAAAGTACTTCCTGCGGCAACAGTGGTCAAAGCAAAAGTTAAAATTTGAAATGTTCTCATTCTATTATCCAATCAAGTAGTTAGTTCTTTTGACATTTTTGCCCCATGTTGGCGCAATAACTCTAATGTTTCACGCTCTTCTTGAAGCGCTTCTGACCAATCTATTTCATCAAAGTCACAATCAAAGAACAACTGACTGATTGAAGATAAAATAGTGAGTCCTTCTTCATCACGTGTATTTGGATCAACTTTTTCATTTAATAAACGTTGAACGGCTGGCGCACATGCCGAGCTTGCTGCATCCCATAAAGGACCATAAAACTCTTCTGCATCCCAAAGGTGTACATTCGCTTTGGCTTGAATCAACGCTTCGAGTATATCGAGGTAAACCTGTAATGATTGTTGTTTTTCTTCTTTTGATAGTGGTGTACCCGCTTCATAAGCTTCTGATACATCTTCCCACCATTTAAAAATTCCATCACAAATGATTGATACAGGTGGTCCTTGTTCCGGATCAATAAAGTTCGGATCAAGTCCTTCAGCAAGTAATTTTTGCACTTGCGCGAGTTCTAATTCTTCTATGGCTTTAATTAAAGCTTGCTGCTGGGTGGTTAACATGACCATCTCTCAAAAATATATTAGGGCTATTATGCCTAATCTCTTCTGAAGATTTTAGAGGTTGATTGCATCGCATTGCAAACCTAATGTTGTGAATAGTTTTATTTTCATTAAATATAAAAAAAGCCCCGAAGGGCTTTTTAGCATTTTAAATTAAACTTCATCATCAATGAATTCTGGTTGACCACCTCTCGGGTGTTCTTTTTTCTCAAAAGTATGTTCAAGGCTACGTTTTAATTTTTCAATCGCGCCATGAATCGAGGCGTCAATATTTCCTGCTTTATGATGTACTGCAACTGGTTTCAAACCTGAAGGACGCGCTTCAATCATACAGTGGATATCTTTGTCACCACCTTTGTCCCCATTTTCATCACTAAAATGAACCGAAAAATGCGTAATACGTTCGCTATGACGTTGGAATTCTTGAGTAAGTTCTGCACGTACATAAGTAATTAAACGTTCGCTGTTATGGATGTTTTTATCTGTGCGGATTTCAATATTCATAAATACCATCCTCTCTTTCTTACTGTGGATCTTTTCTATGCAAAACTTTTTTATGTTGGCATGTTTTAAGCATGCATGAACTGACTTCAATTGTACATTTTGATGGTGTAATGGTTTGTTATCTCCTGACTTAAACGTACTGCTTTTAATTTATTTTGAAGATCTTCATACCTTCAATATCAGTCCATCTATAAAAATATGCAAGCTGATTTTTTAAATTTTTATGAAAAATTGAACAAAAGGAGAGCAATCGTGTCCAAATCTTATCTATCTGGAGCAGAGCTTATTGAGCAAATCCAGAAGTCTCCTTATTCACGTGATTTAATCGGATATCACGGGCAACCTCCACAAGTTAAATGGCCTAATAATGCCAAGGTTGCTGTACAATTTGTTCTTAATTATGAAGAAGGTGGCGAAAAACATATAGAGCATGGCGATGATGGCTCAGAACAGTTTTTATCAGAGATTATTGGTGCCGCAAGTTACCCAGCTAAACATATGTCGATGGACTCTATGTACGAATATGGTTCACGTGCTGGTTTTTGGCGCATTCATAGTGAATTCCAAAAGCGCAAACTTCCAATGACCATTTTTGGGGTTGCAATGGCACTTGCCCGCAACCCTTATATTGTAGAAGCGATCAAACAAGCTGATTACGATGTGGTTTCACATGGCTACCGCTGGCTTCACTATCAAGATACCGAAATTGAAGTCGAAAAACAGCATATGGAGCAGGCTTTAACTGTCTTAGAAAACCTTTTTGAAAATAAAGTGATAGGTTGGTACACCGGACGTGACAGCCCCAATACACGTCAGTTACTCGCTGAGTTTCCACAAATACAATATGACTCAGATTATTATGGTGATGACCTGCCTTTTTGGACAACGCTTACCAATGCTGAGGGTGCATCACGCCCTCATCTGATTATTCCTTATACTTTGGAATGTAACGACATGAAGTTCTGTTCACCAGGCGGCTTTAATAGCTCAGAACAGTTTTTTCAATATTTGAAAGATAGTTTCGATGTGTTGTATGCAGAGGGAGAAACTGCACCAAAAATGATGTCGATTGGAATGCATTGCCGCATTTTAGGGCGTCCGGGCCGTTTTAAAGCACTACAGAAATTTCTCGACTATATCCAAATGCACGATCGGGTCTGGATATGTCGTCGTCAGGATATTGCTGAACATTGGTATAAAAATCACATAAGTAAATAATTGATTTTTAATTTTCAAAATCCTTAAACGAATTAAAACTCGCTATTGGCACTGTTATTGCTAAAACTCTATATCAAGACAACGAGTTTAGGAATAACAGTGTTTTTAGCCGAGTTTAATCAAGCCCCACCAGAACAACTCAAGACTTTGTTAAAAAACTGTGTCCACATTCAAGCATGGGCCGAAAAAATCATCTCAAATCGTCCCTATTCAACAAAAGCATCTCTTTTGGAATATGCAGAACAGTTAAGTCAAATGTGGTCATGGCAAGAGATACTGGCAGCATTAGCAACCCATCCAAAAATTGGTGAACGCCAAGCTAAAAAACAACTCAATGCAAAAGAGCAAGATTTTTCATCTAAAGAACAAGCTGGCATTTCTTTAGATGAACTAACACAACAAGCTCTGCTACAAGGCAACATGGATTATGAACAAAAATTTGGCTTTATTTTTTTAATTAAAGCGGCAGGCCTCAGTAGCGATGAAATTTTAAAAAAGCTACATGAACGACTACAAAACGACTTGGCTATCGAAAAAACAATTGTACATGAGCAACTCGCAGCGATTGCTCTATTACGTCTATCTCAGGAAATACAAGCATGATCAGCACTCATATTTTAGATACGAATTTAGGTAAACCAGCTGCAGACGTAGAAGTGAAGTTGTTTCATGCAGCAACCCATGAGCTGATAGCGACAGCAACCACTAATCAAGATGGTCGAGTGAGTGATTTTGGAATAACAGACTTTGCAGAAGGTGCTTATCAGCTTGAATTTGAAATTGCTCCTTATTTTTCATCGCAGCAAGTCAAAACTTTTTTCCCGCGTGTTTGTATCCAATTTTTTATAGAAGACATCAATCAGCATTACCACATTCCATTACTGATCAGTCCGTTTGCTTACTCCACTTATCGCGGTAGCTAACTCAATTATAAATAGGAGAAAAATATGAATCATCAGCAAAAAAATGTGATTTCTCCAGAGCATGAATATTTAGGAATTTCCAAAAGTTTTGCTTACGGCTTACAGCATGTGCTGACCATGTATGGTGGCATTGTAGCCCCGCCCTTGATTATTGGAACGGCAGCTGGCTTAAGCTCAGCACAAATCGGAATGTTAATTGCAGCGGCCCTATTTGTAGGTGGATTGGCAACCCTGATCCAAACAATCGGAACCAAATATTTAGGCGCAAAATTACCTCTGGTACAGGGTGTATCTTTTGCGGGTGTGGCCACCATGGTCGCCATTATCACTACAGGCGGTGGTTTACCTGCTGTCTACGGCGCGGTCATTGCAGCCTCTTTAATTGGGCTATGCCTTGCACCTTACTTTTCAAAAATTATTCGTTTTTTCCCACCTGTTGTGACGGGATGCGTTATCACGATTATTGGTCTATCTTTGTTACCCGTTGCGATTCGCTGGATGATGGGCGGCAACAACAAAGCGCCTGACTGGGGTAGCGTAGAAAATATCTCTTTGGCCCTACTGACCTTAGGCATTGTGATTGTTCTAAATATGCTGCCGCAAGCAAGCATTCGACGTTTATCAATTTTGTTGGCTATTGTGGCTGGGACTACCCTCGCCTACTTCATGGGTTTTGGTGATTTTAGTCAGGTGAGTTCAGGCGCATGGCTCCAATTTCCACACTTATTTGCATTTGGTTTACCGACTTTCGAGCTAAGTGCAATTTTATCGATGCTAATCGTTACCTTAGTGATTATGACGGAAACCACAGCCGATATTATTGCTGTCGGAGACATTGTAGGAACTGAAGTCGATTCAAAACGTATCGCCAATGGTGTTCGTGCAGATATGTTCTCAAGTGCTTTTGCGCCTATCTTTGGTTCGTTCATGCAAAGCGCTTTTGCCCAAAATGTTGGGTTAGTTGCAATTACGGGCATCAAAAGCCGATTTGTAGTCGCAGCAGGTGGTGTCATTCTGATTATTTTAGGTCTACTACCTATTATGGGTCGTTTGATTGCAGCGATTCCAATGCCCGTACTTGGTGGTGCAGGTTTGGTCTTGTTTGGGTCGGTTGCAGCGAGTGGAATTCGCACTTTGGCAAAAATAGATTATAACGATCAGAAAAATTTAATTATTGTCGCGACCGCTTTATCAGCTGGGATGATCCCAATTATTAACCATGAGTTTTATGCTCATTTCCCAGTTTGGGTACAAACTTTGTTCCATTCGGGCATTAGTTCAACTTGTATCTTTGCTATCTTGTTGAATTTATTATTTAATCATTTACCTTCATTTCGTAGCTCGCGCACCCCACATTTAAGCCAAACAATAAACACAAGAAATACTCATTAAAGATTTAGTTTTTAGCGCCCCACTTCGGTGGGCTTTTTTTTAACCGTTGATCAAATTTGGCTTCATTTTTGCTTAAGACCCTGTATCCTTAGCGTGCTTTATTTGGGGGGAGATCATTTAAATGCAATTAAAGCAACTTGCGGCGACTTGTGCCTTGTTATCTGCAACTGCCATGGTTCAGGCGAAACCAATCTGGCAAGATTTTAGTGTGACTGGACTTTATGGTGAAAACTATGAAGTTGTAGATGACAAAGAAACCACGATTACTTTGGAATATGCAGCAAAAGTTAAATACGCTGATGTGTTTTTCTTTATGGACCGCATGCGTGGTGAAAATGACCACAAGAGTACTTACTTTGAGTTATCACCACGACTAAGTTTAGGCGAAGTGTCTGGTAAAAAATTGTCGTATGGCCCAATCAAAGATGTACTCATTAGTACTACTTGGGAAGGTAACAGTGAAGACGGCAACAACTTCGACAACTTCCTTTATGGTTTTGCAGTTGATTTAGATATCCCATATTTCCAATATGCAAATTTAAACTTCTACCGTGCAAACAATGAGAACACTGACGACGATTATCAAATGACATTCGTTTATGGTATTCCATTTAAACTCGCATCTGAAGATTTCTTGGTAGATGGTTTTCTTGACTGGTCAACTGCTGAAGGCGACCATGCGAGTGAGCTAAACTGGACAACTCAGTGGAAATGGAATGTGGGTAAACACATTTCTCCTGATACACGCCTATACCTAGGTATCGAGCACTCAGTGTGGAATAACAAATTTGGTATTAAAGGTGCCGACGAAAATAACGTTAGTGCATTGGTTAAATACCACTTCTAAAATCCAAATTTAGAAGATAAACAGCAAGGAAAATTCCTTGCTGTTTTTGTTTTAATCAAGTGGATTACCCACAATATTGCTAATAATTCCCTGCATAATATGTCCACCTTGTTCACGGCGTAATTCTTCATACCATGCTTGTGTAACAGCTTCATCTTTCATATGTGTCACATCACAACGTTTGCGTGCGCGAAGCACCAACTCATTGGCACGTTCATTGCGCTTGTTTTGATAGCGACGTAAAGCATCTTCTAGCCCCAAAGTATTAATTTGCAGAGAACGCGCTAAATAAATCGCGTCTTCCATGGCTTGGCAACCGCCTTGCCCAATATCAGGTGTCGTGCTGTGTGCAGCATCACCCAAAATCACCACGCGACCTTTATAAAATTGAGTGAACGGTTCAATATCATGTATTTCTACCCGATTGGTCTTTTGCGGGTCTAAGCGTTCAATAAGCTGCTGTACGGGTTGGCACCAATCAACAAAATATTGTTTTAAAAGTTTTTTATATTCATCTCGATTATTATCTAACCCTGCTGGTAAAGGCACATCTAAAAAGAAATAGAACTTTCCATCTGCAACTGGCATTAAAGAAGCTCGCTTGCCTTCGCCCACATAAGTCGTCCATTGCTGGGCTGGCGCTAAATCTTCAGATATTTCAACTAGGCCATTCCAGTTCACATATCCCGCATAACGGCGCTGCACTTGCTGACCGAGCACATAAGTCCGTGTCATTGAATGAGTACCGTCAGCCCCAATTAATAGATCGGCCTGCGTTGAGCTACCATCTGCAAAATGAACTTCTACATAATCAGCTTTGTCTTCAAGGCTGACCATTTTTTTGCCTAAATAAATCTGATTACGACCAAATTCATCCATCAACATATTTTGTAAATCAGCACGTGCAACCGGATAAGGTCGTTGGCCCACTTCTTCAATTAATGGCAGTAAACTGAATTGTGTCATCACATCTCCAGTTAGACCATCCACATAGGCCAAATCATCCATTTGTCCACCAAGTTTGGCGATTTTTTCAGTTAATCCCAGATAGTTCAGACATTTCACACCATTCGACCACAGCGAAATTGCCGCGCCGACAGGAAGAATTTTTTCAGTTTGCTCAAAAATGCGAACTTGGTGACCAAATTTCTTTAATGCAATGCCTGTGGTTAGACCTCCCATTCCTGCACCAATAATCACCACATTCATAACACTCTCCTATAGATATTCACCTATAGGGTGCTTATGCTAAAAACATGCCATCGTTCAAAATTTATTTAGCTTTTCCACAAAACTGGCATGCACCATGCTTATATATTTATGTATAAAACTCGACTTGGCACGCTCCGTGTTAGCGCAGTTTTAAATGAAAAATCATGTTTTTAACAAGAAATACGGATACCCCATTATGGCAACATTCCACGCTCCAGCTTTTGAACTTCCTGAGATTTTGAATACTAAAACCAATTTGGCAGATGCCCGAATTGGTGCACAAGTCATTGAGTGTTCAGATGATTTCTTTGCAGAAGCAAAGCGTATGCTGCAATTTGATGCACCTATTTTTGTTGAAGATAAATTTGATGACAACGGCAAATGGATGGATGGATGGGAGACACGCCGTAAGCGTCACGCAGGTTATGATTGGTGTATCGTGAAGCTTGGTGTAAGCGGAAAAATCACTGCTCTTGATATTGATACCAGCTTTTTTACAGGAAATTATCCTGCATCTGCAACATTAGAAGCATGTTATGCACCAAATGGGGACCTGACAGGGGCAAAATGGGAGAATGTTTTAGGAAATACTGAACTAGGCCCGAGCCAGCATCATATTTTTATGATCAATAATGATGCACTTTTCACTCATATACGCCTTAATATTTTCCCAGATGGTGGTATTGCCCGTTTACGTGTCTATGGTGATGTTCATATTCAAGTGACTGATAGCGAAAAAACTCTCGATTTATTGGCTCTCGAAAATGGGGGCCGTATAGTTGCCTATAGTGATGCTCATTTTGGACACCCGCGTAATTTGATTAACCCAGGCCGCGGAGTCAATATGGGTGATGGATGGGAAACCAAACGCCGCCGTGCACCGGGTTATGACTGGTGTATTCTTGCGTTGGGTAAAAGCGGAAAAATTGAAAAGCTTGAAATTGATACAGCTCATTTTAAAGGGAACTTTCCTGCTCAAGTATCTATTCAGGCGGTTTACCTCGAAAATGCAACCGATGCACAGTTAATTCCTCAAAGTATGTTTTGGTCTTACTTACTAGAAGCCCAACCTATGCAAATGGATCATATTCATGAATATGTGAATGAGATTTTACAACATGAAAAAATCTCGCATATTCGTATTAACATGATTCCAGATGGTGGTATTAGCCGTGTCCGTTTATGGGGGAAAATTGCCAAGTCATGATCATGAAGAATGTTCAAATTCAGCCCTTAACTATTGAAAACTTTCAGCCCTTTGGAGAAGTCATCTGTTGTGACGGGCATGACTTTTTTCATATTAATCATGCCCACACCGAGCGCTACCATGCGCTCGTTGAAACTGAAATTGAAGGGGAAGCAAAGGCAGGAATTAGTATTTTCCGTAATATTAAAGCCAGTGTGCTGCCTTTAGAGATTTCAATGTTAGAGCGCCATCCAAAAGGCTCTCAAGCATTTATTCCACTACAGCAACAAAAGTTTTTAATTATCGTGGCACCCGCTTTGGACGAAAATACTCCTGATATTTCAAAACTATGTGCTTTTGTTTCGGATGGCAAGCAAAGTATCAATTATCGGGCAGGCACATGGCATCATCCTTTACTTACCTTCGAGGCACCAAGTGATTTTGCAGTAGTGGATCGAATTGGTAACGGCGCAAATTGTGATATTTTTCAATTTCCAGAAGCTATAAAAATTACTGTCTAAATTAAAATAGACAGATCTGTCTATTTTAATTTAATGGTAGAAATCGTTGTGGTGATTTCCAACAATTTAGATTTACATAAAAAAATCCCCGCCAATTGAGCGGGGATTTTTTACGCCTTTTTAGACAGTGATATCAGCTAAGTTCCCCTTCTGCTCAAGCCACTGCTTACGATCTGCCGAACGTTTTTTCGCAAGTAACTTGTCGAGTAAACCTGCTGTTAGATGGACATCATCAAGATCTAATTGAACCAAGCGGCGTGTATTAGGATCCATCGTGGTTTCACGTAATTGAATCGCGTTCATCTCACCCAATCCCTTGAATCGGGTAATTTGCGGATTACGATTACCTTTAATATTTTTCAAAATAGTTTCAAGTTCATCATCATCAAGCGCGTAATGAACATCTTTACCAATGTCGATACGGAACAATGGTGGCATTGCCACATACAAATGTCCTTCTTCAACCAATGCTGGGAAGTGTTTAACGAATAAAGCACAAAGCAAAGTCGCAATGTGTAAACCGTCCGAGTCGGCATCGGCCAAAATACAGATTTTACCGTAACGTAGTTCAGATAAATCATCACTGCCCGGATCTACACCAATCGCAATCGCAATGTCGTGGACCTCTTGAGAAGCCAATACTTCATCTGAAGAAACTTCCCACGTATTTAAGATTTTTCCACGAATCGGCATGATGGCCTGAAAGTTTTTATCGCGCGCTTGCTTTGCACTACCACCTGCTGAGTCACCCTCGACAATAAATAACTCACTGTCCTCACGTGTTTGGCCAACACAGTCTGCCAACTTACCCGGCAATGCAGGGCCGGAAACAATTTTTTTACGCTCGACTTTCTTTGCTGCTTTTAAACGACGACCTGCTTTAGAAATCGCCATTTCTGCCAGCTGCATGGCAATTTCAGCATGTTGATTTAGCCAGAGCGCGAAAGCATCTTTAGCAATATTTAAAACAATATTTGATGCTTCACGACTCGAAAGACGCTCTTTGGTTTGACCTGAAAACTGTGGTTCTTGGAACTTGAGCGACAAGATATAGTTCACGCCATCCCAAACATCTTCTGCCGAAAGTTTAAGGTTTCGTGGTAGCAAATTACGCAATTCACAGAACTCGCGCAATGCCTCGGTAACCCCAGAGCGCAAACCGTTCACATGAGTACCGCCTTGTGCAGTCGGAATTAAGTTGACGTAACTTTCTTGAACCTGTTCACCACCTTCCACATTCCAACAAATCGCAAATTCACATGCCGCTCGGTCTGCCTGACCGCTGCTCACAAATGCAGGGTTTGGCAAAATTTCGCGGTCTTGCAATTCATCCATCAAATAATCGACGAGGCCATTTTCAAACTGCCATTCGATTTTTTCATCATTAATTTGATCGATATAAGTAATTTTTAACCCAGCCGCTAAAACAGCTTTGGCTTTTAAATTGTGTTTGAGTGCTTTTAACGCAAATTTTGGACTATCAAAATATTTAGCTTCTGGCCAAAAATGTACGGTTGTACCTGTCGCACGTTTTGGTGCTTTACCCTCAAGAACAGCTAAAGGTGCTACTGGTTCACCTTGCTCAAAGGCCATCTGGTATAGGTTACCCTGACGTTGAACTTCGACCTCAACCCGTGTTGATAAAGCGTTTACAACTGAAATCCCCACACCATGCAAACCACCTGAAAACTGATAGTTATCGGTGCTGAATTTACCACCGGCATGGAGCTTGGTCAGAATGATTTCGATACCACTTTGTCCATATTCAGGATGAATATCGACTGGCATACCACGGCCATTATCTTCAACCGACAACGAACCATCTTTATAAACCGTGACACATATTTTGTCGGCATGACCAGCTAATGCTTCATCAACAGCATTATCAATAACTTCTTGGGCTAAATGGTTAGGTCGAGTCGTATCGGTATACATCCCTGGACGACGACGAACAGGGTCTAAACCAGAAAGAACTTCAAGCGATTGAGCCGTATATTGTGTCACGTTGTACGTTTTCCTTATTTGATGGTGTGCGCAAAGAATTCGATCACTAACGGTAATTTTTCTTCAAAATCTTCCATAGCATGATTGCCATGAGCATCCGTCAAAATCAATGAGGATGGCGTTGCAGCACTATAATAGCGTTGTGCTTGACGATAATCCAAAATTTCGTCGCCTTGTTGCAATAAGACGAGTATTTTGTCGGCATTTTCAGGTTGTTTCAGTTCCAGTTGTTGTAACTGCCGTAACTGAAAATGGTCAATTGACCATTGATCATTCACCACATAGGGCATACTTTCAACTTGAAATAACTCATCAAACAGTTTCCATGGTTGCATAGCAGGGTTAATCAGTACAGCTGGAACATTATATTTCGCGACAAAATATGTCGCAAAAAATCCGCCAAGGCTACTACCAACTAAAGCCACGTCTTGTAACGATTCAATAAGCGCTGAAACTTGCTCAACCACTAGATCAGGAGATCTGTTTAAATCTGGCAAATGCACATTTATGCCCAATTCGCTACAATACTGCTTAAGGCTCAGCCCTTTAATTGAAAGAGAGCTACTATTAAAGCCATGGAGGTAGATAATATTCATATATTTTCCCTCTAAATTGAGAATAAACTCACATTTTTGTTCTCAGTTTGTATATAAAAACACTATTGTCAGACAAGAAAAACCACTCAACTAACCATTCATCAGTATTTTAAAAACATGTGTTATTTAAACTACTAAGATGGAAACGTTAGCTGCCGTTGATAAAAAGTACAGCTTAAAACGTCGGTTATAACGTATATGGGGAAAAGATATGCCGAGCTTAACACCACTACATGAAACTTATTGTAAATGGGATCGTACGCCACCTAGTCAGGCAGACGTATTAGAAGGTTTAGCTCAACTGTTCAGCACCAGCTTAAATGGTGTACATGAATTAATTCAAGTTATTAATATTGAAGTATTAAAAAATGCTTTTGGTGTGAGTACACAAAATGCTAAAAACTTTCAAAAACGACCATTTGTGCAAAAGGCATATCAGTTTTCTTATGGCGCTTTACAAAAATATGGGAGTTGTTTTTTAGCGCCAAGCTTACGTCACATTATTGAAAAATATCCTACACTTCACGAAAAACCACTCACCCCAAGCCTACATTTTTTAGTCGGCATTTTGAATGGGATTTTTGGGGATTATCTACTTAAACAGCATAGCCCCCTCGCCTTACCCATGGTGCTATACGATCACTACGGTGCAATACAACAAGGGGAACTTGCAGGCCGTATTGTGATTTTAGCTCATGGTTTGTGTATGAACCATCTGACTTGGTCAAATGCACACTATGGCGGCATTGGTGAGCGCCTGTTAGCGCAGCGTGACCATAACACCATGCTGTATTTAAATTACAATACAGGTCGACGTATTTCAGCCAATGGACGCAGTTTTTCGAATTTATTAGAAGACTTGGTACAACGTAATCCAAGAATTACCAGCATTGATATCATTGGCCATAGTATGGGCGGACTGGTTTCCCGTAGTGCCTTGTTTTATGGCAAACAAAATATGTATCAATGGATCCATATGGTCGAGAATCTAGTCTGTATTGGCTCTCCACATCATGGGGCAGTTTTAGAGCGCTTTGGCTTTACCATACAAGATAAACTTGGGGCTTTCCCTTTTGTCGGCTTACTCGGTCAACTGGTTAATATTCGGAGTAATGGTATTTTAGACCTACGCCACGGCAGCGTTCGTGATGATGATTGGGAACATATGGATGCTCGTATTGGTATGATGGATGATAACCGCGCCCCTGCTCCGCTACCTTCCCATATCAACACCTTTTTAGTGGCAGGGGCCTTAGAATTTGAAAAGATGCGCAATAAAGCGTTGACCGTAATTGGCGACTACTTAGTGAGTGTAAAAAGCGCGCTAGGCGAACACCCTAACCCACGTTTTCAGCTTAAAGTTCCAGACTCACATAAAGCCGTGTTTTATGGTTTAAATCACTTTGAAATTCAGTATCACTCGAGTGTTGCCGAACAGATTACTCGCTGGTTATATCCTCATGTGAATGATTATGTTCAAGAGGGTATTCAAACCCATATTATTGATATGCCGAACTATAAGCTCGAAGATTTAGAAGGAATTGTAGAGACGTAAAAAAAGCCCAACTTATGTTGGGCTTTTTTATAGAATCTAAAATATTTTAAAAAGAGCTCTATAACTATTGTTTATCTTTAAAAAATAAGTTGTCTTTACTATCTAAAACTTCATCAGAATAAAGATAGTATTTTCCTTTCTTAAAGATCACTTTTCCTAACTTTTCACCACTTTGAACTTTAAAGAAATATAGCTCGTTATTTTTCTCTTTCACTTTGCATATATAAGATTTATCAACCTGAAAGCCAGCAATAGAATACTCACACTTTTTGGGTGTTAGTGTTAAAATAAATTCTATTGTCGCAACATTTCCACCTGGTATTTCTTCTGAACTATAATAATGATAAGTACCATTCCACTTATCTGTATTTGCAAATGTGTTAACCGAAAAAGCCAGCAATAATAAACAAAATTTATTCATTTAATTAATTTTTTCTATATTTATTTCTTAAATCCAACAAACCTTTACTATATATTTTTTCATTTTCAGTACATGAGGCTTGCAAGTTCATATCTAGATAAGTATAACGATGTAACAATTTTTCTTCATTATTATACCCTCCCAAAATATTAAAATGTGCCCCTTCATTTGAAAAACATTCCATTATAATATTAGGAATTCCATCCCCTATCAAATCAACTCCTCTAATTCTATTATTTTTATATAGAATCTGATCCTTATTTAATTCAAAACCATAACCACGGACTAACTCCTTACTTCTTTTATTAATATTATAAAAATAATTAGGCTCATCTGTAACAAAAGCTAATTCTGAAACACAATCACTACTATCTTTTTTCAATATTGGGTTTACAATATCATATTTAGATTTTTCGTCCTCTTTATAGATAATTATGATATCTTTATTAAGAGGCTTTTCACTAACTATACAACCTTCATTAGAATCCAATAATAAATAAATTTTATTGTCTAAACTCTTCTTTATTTTTCTAATTTTTTCAGTAGATTCAATGGATTGATTATTATTTACTTTCTTTATTTCAAAAGAATTTGCATAAGCTCCTTCAATTACATATTGAATAGTAGATAAGCTAAAACCTACTAAACATACAAAAACTAATTTTTTATAAATCACTGTTATTTTCTCGCATCATTAATGAAATTAATATTTATAACCATTCATAACTTTACTATATGAATTTTGTCAAATTTCAACCTTCCAAGCTTTATTGGCAGCTACTTTTCCATTTTTTATATTTAAAATGATATTATAAGCTGCTGCACCACCATTATTAAAAGTATTTAAAATAAAAATATTATTATTTAAGTAATATATTTTAAAATCAGCAAGCTCGTTCTTATCACCATCTATACCATTTTTAGGGAAAAAATATTGCTCGACCTCAGTTCTACTGATTTCTATTCTGTTATCTCTTTCTCTAACAATAATTTTATCAAGTTGTAAAAAATTATTGTCAGGTAGACTACCATCAGTACCAAAGAATAGCTTACCATTAAAATACTTATACTCTCCTTTATAAAATTTAGGATCTAAAATAGCATTTTTTGCATATACTTCTACTATTAGTTTTTTATCACTAAAAACAACCTTTTCTATAGAATATTGAGATAACTTCATAGTAGTGTAACCAGTAAAATTATTTATTCTATTTTTATAAACAAATCCAGACACACCATTGCTTGCATTAACTAAACAAAAATTATTCGCTCCTTCATCCATCACACAAGAAATAATTTCATTATTATTTAATTTGAACATAATTTTAGAATTTAAACTTGAACTTTCTCGTACATTAACGTATCCATCCTTATCTTGAATAAAACCAAAGTCAGTATATGAAGCTCCTACAGGACCAATCATAAAACAGTAAAAATTACAAACTTAAGTTTTCCTTCATTTAGGATAAGTTCCATTTTGAATTTTAATAAAATAGTAATATTATTTTTTAGATAATATTACTATTATCAAATACAATCAAAGTTCTAATAATTTAGAATTATTCCTCATAATCATTACAATCAATTTTCTTGTTTTTTAAATTCGTATCAGTTGTATAGCCAATTTTAAAATTTAAATTTAATAAGTCTTCTTTTCTAAAAACCTTAGGAACAATATTCCAAACATTTTTTCCATTAGTTACAAATACCAAATTAAACTCTGGGACTTTATTATTATTAGTATCAATTTGATACTCTACAGAAAATTCATCTTTTTTCTTACCAACAATATTATATATACGTGGTTCATTTAATTTTTGATCACAAGCTTGATATATATAAATCTTATTTTTTAAAATCTTAATTGTACTTTCACTACAATAACACCCGCCTACTTCTAATTCTTTTATAACACCATCTTTATAATTAAATGGCTTTATTAAGTTCCCTTCTAAACTATCAAAGTCTAGGTATGATATTCTTAAATCTTTAATTTTAGAATTATTAAAATCACTCAGACATTTATAATTTTCATTATTTGCTTCTTTCCCATTAAAATTACATTTTAAATTTCTATTTCTCAACCAAGAACGTTGAGTATCAATAAGATACCTAACTTCGTTTTTATTATCACTAATATAGCTTTTTATATCAGAATATGTATTATTCAGATCATGCTCACTATTTTTATATACTGTTTTCTCATCTAACTGTTGTGGCTTATAATCTGCAGCATTTGAGCAGGCACTCAAACTAAAGACTAATAGCACACTAAAAAAATTAAGATTAATGCCTTGCATCGTACGTTCCTTTAATAAACAATTGATATTCACTATTACGCCTTTTCGTCAAACCGAGATCTGGAACTTTTTTCCCATTTACAGTTATTTTATTTATATCTAACATTTCTTTAGGCCCATCTTTATAATTACTTTCATTAATAAGCTTACATAAATTTGGGGCTTTACTAGCAATATTCCCGATATTGAATGCTAACGATACTAAAGCATCAAATTCATATTGATATAGAGGAACTTTAATAGCTTTTTTGACATAAGCTTCATGTTTCAAAACATCTTCTTCAAAGTAAGTTTTAGCCTGAGATATTGAGATAAAATCTTTTAAAGCTTTTTTACCTAAAGCTTTACATGATGATTGACCTACGAGATGTCCCCATCCAACTGTACAATATCCTTTAGAATCATCGTAATAGTATGTTCCTTGCCCATCAGGAGTTAAATATTTTCCTTCCCATTCTTGAACAAATAATCTTGCATTTGCACTTGTTGTTAAATTGCTTATAGGTATTCTATTTCCAATTGATTTCTGAGAAGTAGTTTGAGGCAACTGTAAATCAAAACTATTTCTATATCCTTCTAACAATATTGCTAAAGGATCAGCTATATCATCACGTCTCGAATAAAGTCCATGTTCTTTTATTGTAAGATTTGACGCATCATCTAATGAAAAACCATTGCCTGTAAAATATTCAAAATGTAGCATTGAAACATTATGTGCTCTTTTTCCAGCAATAGGTATAGCAGCTGGTCCATTCTTATTTTTCATTACACCTGTTTTGCCTAATATTTGGCCTTGCTTAACGGGATCCCCCACTTTTAATGTTATTGATTTTGGATCTAATTCACCATACCTAATTACAAACTCTCTACCATCATCAGTTTTATGCCTAATACTTACTTGATTAGTTTGTAGATAGAATCCTTGCGAAGCTATTACTTTACCTGGTGCTATAGCAACTACTTCAAAGCCACTTTCTGCTTTGCTGACAGGTTTACAATTACTATATAAATCTCTTCCCGCATGCTTTCTATTACCACTTCTATTTCTTCCAAAGATTGCCATTGAAGCATTAGTATCATTGAGTTTAGCTCCCCAATAATAATTTGATAGTTCTCCACCAATATCATTGATAGGTTTTACTTTAAAAGGGAAAATAATACTGGGTTTATAATTAGATATATTCTGTTTTGGATTTCCAGTATCTTGACTTTCAGCATTCATATTTTTTAATTCTGGTGCAGTACTATTAAGAATCTGATCTTTAATATGATTATAGATCTTATCTGCACTAATATCTGGCATCCAATCCGGAGCTTTCGCTAATGTACCAAACCAATGGTCATCTTTATCATCATGATTATCCTTTTTAGCGACTCCATTATTAATATTAGAACTATTATTTATTTTCTTTGGTTCTCCATTATTTCCTTTGTTTAAAGGTAGCTTTAGTATTTGTCCTTCCGAAATCTTATTTGCATCATTAATTTTATTTATTCTTTGAATCTCTTCAATTTTACAATTCATATCTTTTGAAATTTTTAATAAAGTATCACCCTTTTTCACTTTATATGTTTTTCTACTATATTGACCAGTCTTCCCTTTCTCTCTCAGCTGAGTTTTTATTAAAACTGATGGACTATATAACTTGACGATAGCATGACTTTTTTCAAGACAAACTCTGCTGATAAGTTGCATCTGATTTAAAATATTTTGGAAATAAACATCAAGTACAACTCCTTTATCTCTACTTATATCAACAATCGCTCCTTTAGAATTTGTTAATCCTTCAGCAATGAGATTATTACCATTTTTTATTTGATATTTAGCATTTTTAATGGGATGCCCTAGTAAGTCTAATAAAATAAAGGTTACTAAACATTTATTTTTCATTATTTTTTACTCCTAAAAGAAAATCCTCATTATCCCATTCATCAACAATTACATCCCACAGCTCTTGCTCTTTTCCAACTAAAACTTTTATATTAAACGGGTCTTCTTTTGTAATTTTCCCAGTTCGCCCATGTTCATCTAAGGCTCCTGAGATAAATGAATTTGTTTCTTGAATAAAAGCTTTATAAGTAAACTGACTAAAATCGCTCTCCCAAAATAAATCATAAACATCTAACTTATTACTATACATAGCAGTATTTGGAAGCTGTGGAACCTCATAAGAAACCTTAGCTCCACTCGTAAACAAATGCTGCCCAGCTTTACTTTCAAACTTGCCGCCTGTTGTTGAAAATCCGCCATCCGCATTAATTTTGAGCTGAGATCCCCCTGCCGTTAATACAATTTCTTTTGGACTGGTAAGCTCAATTTTTTCTTCAGTAGAAATGAGCTTGATGACCTTTTTAGCAATTGCTTCAATGGCATCGTCTTGTGCTTGTAGTTCGAGCTTTCCTTTTGCTGCATAAGCACGGAAACCCTTTTGCGCGGCAAACAAGCTTATTTTGTCTTGCGCATGCCCAATGATATTTTTCTGTGCACTTAAATTAATGGAGCCACTAGCACTTTCTGCAATATCTTGCGAAGCTTGCAAAATAATATTTTCAGGTGTCGTCAAAGCAATGCCATTTGGCGATGCTAATAACATAAGCGCTTGTCTAAAAATTTTGCCTTGTTCTTGCTGTTTAGTATCGGAACTACTTTCTAAACCTTGGGTATAGCCCTCCATAAAGCCTTGCAAAGAACTTAATGCTTTAGAAGGTGATACTTCCAATTTACTGCCTTTACTAAATGTTCCACATACACTCATCATGTCAAAGTCTTTAGTCTCGACATTAGCTAAGACTTTTCCGACCTCTTGAATACTTTCAAATGGATTTTTATGAATGCGATCTTTAATGCTGGCAAGTTTACCTTTAACGATATCAGCACCATGTTCTTCAACGTTTTCGATGAAAGCTTTTAAATTTTCTACCGCATCTTTGGCATCAGTAAAGAAAGCATTAAATTCATCTACGACACCTTTTGCATTTCCACCTAGTGCACCAATGTCTTGAATAAAGCCGCCACAGTCTTTTAAAGCGTGAATAGGATCGTTATTAATACCTTCTTTAAATAGGTTTACCGTACTATTTAATGCCTGTCCTGTGGTTTTTAGCTCAAGTGACTGGATGAATTTGGGTAAGCGATTAATCACGTTCAAAGCATCAGTCTGTTGCTTTGCTGCAACTTCACTGAGCATTTTCATGCTTTCATAACCTTGTGAAAGTAAGAATTGTGCTTGTGCCGCCTCTAAATGGTCTGCAATAGCTTGCTCTTGTGCATAGGTACTAATGAGCATGCCTTTACCTGCACGCACAGCTCCCCAAGCATCTGTTCTTAGCTCAAAGCCTTCACCACGACCCTGGCTCGTCGCTTGTTCTTTCGGATGGCTTAAATTACCCAAATTCAGCTGTGTCGCTGCATGGCTACTTTGTAATTGGGTACTAATTTGCCCCGTTGTGTCATCAAAGCGTAATTGGTTAAAGCCACTACCACTGATTTCCTGACTGCGAATTCCGCTCAGTTTTTTAATATCAGGAAGCTGCCCTTTCACATCGAACTTGGTTGGTGAGCGCTGTGCTTCATGAATGCGTCCAGTCACAAATGGACGGTCAATATTGCCATCAAAGAAGTCAATGACAACCACTTCACCAATACGTGGTAAGAAACGTGCTCCATAACCCTCTCCTGCCCAAGGAGTCAGTACATCGACCCAAGCTGAGTCGGTATCATTGTCATTGCTCCCTGCTCCACCGTCATGCCCATGATCATCACTACGGGTGAATAGAAAACGCACCTTAATGCGTCCCCATTCATCAACATGAATAGTCTCTCCCTCTGGCCCCACAACTTTCGCTCTTTGTGCGTAAGCAATTGGTCGGTGCTGTTCTGGATTATATTCAGGTGCCGTCTTGATCTGACGGCGTATTAGGGTCAGCTCATTACCTTGGCGCTCAATATCATCATAACCATGTTTATTCCAACGACTTTTGGTTAACAACTGGCTAACTTGCTGATGTAAATCTTTTGGTAAGTTATTTTGGTTATAGAAATTTTTAGCAATGATTAAGAACTCTTGATCTGCTCCTTCATGCTGATCAATTTCAGGATGCTCCTGTAAATTAAACCAATAGCCGACTTGACTATCACGGACGCTACTATAAGCCTTAAAATATTTGGCCCGACTCGCGTACATATCCGTAAATTGCTGATTCAATTTCTCTAGCTGATTACTACTTGAAGCAGTGGCCTGATCTTCCCCTTTCAAATCTTGCATCCAAGCTGGACTCATATGCCATGCTTGTTCAAGACTCAAACTCGCTGAATCAAATTGCTCTGAATGTAGGTGTGTAGTGATAACTGAACCTACACCTTCTTCATGTGCTAGAGCATCAGGTTGCCAACGCTGCACATGTACAGCAGTCGGCTGTAAAGACCGTACTGCAACAAAACCTGTAATGCTATCTTGATATTCTGTTGCACTACTTCTGTGATAGCGAATACTACGACGTGCTAAAGCTTGGTACTGGCTATTATCATCAATGAGTCTTAGTTTTTGAGGTTGTATAGGTGCAGTAAAGTGAGGAACAAAAAGCTCTGCTTCATCAATTAACCAACTAATCCCTTCACTTCGCCACAAGCGTGTAAGAAAGTCATAATCAGACTCATTGTGCTGCATGATAAATGGGCGAATATCATAACTTTGACTTAACCCACTGAGGTCGAGACTTAAACTTGTCGCAAATAGCTGACTTTTTTCTTGCCATTCTTTAAATAAAACTTCCGTGACTTCAATAATGCTTTTATTCATAAAAACACGGCTATTACGGCGTTTGTGCCATAAGTTTGTCGCGTCTTTTAAGGTGAGTTTATAAAGCGTTAAAGCACCGTCACTCTGGCCATAACTCGCTTCTGTCACAATTCCAGTAGTTCGAAATAATTGTCCAGAATCAGTGACCTGATCAACGGCAACTTGCACACCTATAAACTGCTTTAATGCAATTTGGGCACTCGTTGAAAGGCAGATCAACTCAGCTTCCAATCCCCCATTTAGCTGATGTTGGCCTTCTATACGCTGTAAAAAAACTTGGCTATTGAGTAGTTCATTAGAAAATTGCACATGGACGGCACGTTTCTGCGCACTTAACCCTATTTTTTCCAAAACATTAAAGATATTAAAAAGCATTTTTTTATAATCATAAGGATATATAAACGGCTGCACTTTATAAAAAAACAGACCTATCTGTCTACATGATTATGCTTTTTTTTAATTCGTTTTTTTATATTTTGACCTATTCCCAAGCAATAAAAAGCCCAACATAGTGTTGGGCTTTTTTTAAAGAGCTTTAAGCTCTTTTTTTGGTTGTCTTAAATACTGGATAAAAACGGAATAACTGCCATAAACAGACCAGTAATAGTAAGAGGAAATAGACCAATGACCAAACTGGTAAAGATTGACCTAAAAAGGTCCAATCAATTGCTGCACATTCACCTGAACCCGACAATACTTCTTGTAAAACCGTTTTCATTGGTAAAGCATCAATTAAATAATTTAAACCCGGGCCACAGCTTGGTACTTGATCTGGTGGTAAATGTTGCAACCAGACATGACGTCCTGCCACACCTACTGACCATAAAATTGCGATGCCTGCTAAAAATGCATAAAAACGTTTAACCGCATTGGAAACTGGGTTATGCAAAAAGGCTATGAGTGCTACAAGGCCCATCGCCATTAAGCCAACACGTTGAAAAATACAGAGCGGACATGGCTCTAAACCTTTTACATGTTCCAGATACAACGCAAAAGACATGCCGACTATACTTGCTAAAACAAGTAGTCCACTCACCAAACGGTAACTTAATCGCATGTAAAACCTCGTTTTATTATCGATATTGTTCAAGATATTGATCAAAACTGATCTTGGTATCTTGCTCAAGTTTTTCTTGCTGCTGTAAAGATTGCGCAGCCAACTGTTCAAAATGTTTCAAAGTTTCCACACTAAGCTCATGCTGTTCATAACTTTCAGCATGTAACTGAGCCATGTGGCTACCAAAACTCCAAGTTCCACCATGCTTTAACGTATCGTCAATGACATGGGCAGATAAAGTTTCATCAACTTCATCAATTCGTGCTTGCATGACCGCCAAAGCTGAACCATACAAGTCCGTTGCATAGGTCTGATCGAGTAGCTGTGCACAATCTTGCATTTTTGCAATATGTAAACGTGCCCAATCTTCGATGTGATATGACCCAGATAAATCTGTAATGGTTGCGTTTGGCGCTCGACCTCGGTTGACCACCTCTGTTTGATTTTTCTCAACCAAGTCTTGCTCAGAACATAATAAGTCTGGACTATCACTTAACAAACAATAAAGTGCTAAGACTTCAAGAAAGCCTGCTGTCGTTTCATCAACGCCAATTGCCGAGTATGGATTTACATCTACAGCACGTAACTCCACATAGCCCACGCCTCGATTTTTTAAAGCTTGAGACGGTGTTTCACCTGCTTGAGGCACCTGTTTTGGACGTACTAGACTGTAATATTCATTCTCAATCTGCAAAACATGATCATTAATTTGCAACGGCTCACCAGATGCATCATTTAACCCTAAACGGCTAAATGGTGGATAAGGAGAATGAACGGCTTTTTGTAAACCATCCAGATAGCCAGACAAATTGTTGTAATGAATACCTAAGCTTTTTTGGGCTGAGTTTTGATAGCCCAATCGCCCCATACGGAGTGCTGTAGCATACGGTAAATAGTATGAACCTTTGATTAAAGGCAACAAATGATGTTTGTGTCCGGTCAAGAAACAACGACATACTGTTGGACTCGCGCCCACCAAGAACATGACCAATGGTGTTAAACGAATAAAATTACGAATAAGACCAAAATAACGATGGCTACGGTAATCCTGCAAACTTAATGATTTTAATTGTTCGTCAGTTTCATGAGCTTGTAGCTCAGCAAAAAGTGTATCTGGGAAAGATAAGTTGTAATGCACACCTGAAATGGTCTGCATACGACGACCATATCGAATTCCTAACCCACGGCGATATAGTGTTTTAAAACGACCAATATTAGAGGTGCCGTACTGCGCTAGACGAATGCGTTCTTCATTGTCGTCTAACATACATGGCATAGACAGCGGCCAGAGTTTTTCACCATTTTCTAAATGACGATGCACAACCACATGAATATCGGTGAGCTCATGCAGAGCTTCTTCAATCGTTGGCTTAGGTGAAGTAATAAACTCCATCAACGCTTCTGAATAATCAGTCGTAATTTTTGGATGTGTTAACGCCGAACCTAATGCTTTCGGATGTAACTCTTGTGATAAGAACCCATTACTTTGCATACGTAGGCTTTCACGCTCTATTCCACGTAACATGCCTTGTAGTAGCGACGAATCCACCCAAGCAGGAATAACTGATTGAGATGGTGTAGTGGGTTGACTCATGCATTTGCTCGCTTATTAAAGATCACTATATACAAAATCGTGAGATGATACGGTTACTTATATAATCACATCATTCCAGTTTGGCAATTTTTATCACAATCTTGTTATTTAAGACACGAAAGAATTGTGATTTTATTGAAGAATAATTGCTAAAGAGTTGTCAATATCATGAACGAACAAGACATTTTAAACTTCTGGTTTTCTCCTGAACACCGTTCACTTTGGTTTGCAAAAAGTGATGATTTTGACAAAAAAATCCGTGAAAATTTTTCTGATGTTCATCGACAGGCAACTCAAGCAGAACTCTGGTCTTGGCGAAAAACAGCAGAAGGTCGTTTGGCAGAGATTATTGTACTAGACCAGTTTTCTCGCAACATCTATCGTGATCAGCCCCAATCTTTTACCTATGACGGCTTGGCATTAGCTTTGGCACAAGAAGCAATTAGTTTGCAACTCGATGCACAGCTTAATCCAGAGCAACGCTCTTTTTTATATATGCCGTTTATGCATAGTGAATCAAAATTGATCCATGAATTTGCCTTGAAACTATTTCAACGTCTTGGTAATGAAATTAACTTAAGCTTTGAGAAAAAGCATAAAGTCATTATTGATCGATTTGGACGCTATCCTCATCGCAATACCATTCTTGGACGTGTTTCTACTCCAGAGGAAACCGAATTTTTATTAGAACCGAACAGTAGTTTTTAAAGCTTATTAATTTTTAATGCTGAGTCATCTTTGTTTTAATGCTCAGCTGGGAGTTCACCATGAAATATCTCTCTCTTTGTTTAGCATTAGGCGTTGCCTTAACTTTAACTGCTTGTGCGACGACTCCAAGTAAACCAAAAACCTTTGATCAACTTGGCCAGTTTTCCGCATCCCCTTTAAATGCGCAAACGTTTCGTATTAGTTTCCAAGCCGATCCGAATATGAGTTACGGTGCAGCTGAAGAAATCACTTTGGTAAAATCAGCACAAACGACCGTGCAAAAAGGTTTCCGCTTTTTTAAAGTACTGAATGACCCAAGTAACCAAAGTCAGAAACCACCACGTCAGGCTGTGGTTTATCCATCTGCGCCGAGCTTTTATCCTTATGGCTATGGTCGTCGCTATCCGGGTTTCTGGCATGATCCATTCTATGATTTCCCACAAGTGGTCAATATCGACCCTGTTCAAGTGTCGTATACTATTGAATGTTATCGGGATCAAAAGCAGGCTCCTCAAGACGCTTTTGATGCAAGCTTGATCTTGAAATCACTCGGACAAAAATATGGATTGAGTCCGACAGGAGAGCTGTTGCCACCGCCCGAGCCTCCAGTAAAACAAAAATGAATAGGATAAATTTATGAGCATGGCAGAAGAAGTTCACCACGTGCCCAGTCTTAAACGTAGTAAATATTTTGCTACCCTAGCGCTGATCATCGTCGTTGTGCTGTGGATTGCACTGATGGTAGCCGACCGTTTTCTGCCAGAGTACACAGGTTTTATTCATATTTTAATGCTAGGGGCCGAAGCAGGTGTAGTTGGTGGTCTAGCCGATTGGTACGCGATTACAGTTCTGTTTCGGAACCCTTTTGGTAAGTTACCCATTCCTAAGTTTTTACGCGACCATACCGAGATTATTCCGCGCAACAAAGCTCGCATTGCAGAGTCAATGGGCCGTTTTGTACAGGAAAATTTTCTTTCGCCTCAAGTAGTCGAAAGAAGCTTAGAAAAAACAGACTTAAGCCTCGCAATTGGTCAATGGTTGGCAAGTCCACAAAACAATACTCAAGTAGTGCAGCTCATTCAGCAAACTGTACCGAAAATTTTTGAATTTGTGAGCCAAGAGCAAATTGCTAATTTCGTGCAAAACAACAGTGTGCAATGGGTACGTAATACCCAAGTCAACAAACTCGCCAGTGAGATGCTACGCGCGGTATTGGAAAATGATTTCCACCAAGACGTTTTACAGCGTGGTCTCGATATCGCTCATGAATGGGTCGTACAAAATCCAGATAAAACTCGTGAATTAACCCGAAAAATGTTTAAAGCACTAGGCGTCTGGTCACTTGCAAGAGGTGCGAGCTGGATTGGAATTGATGTTCAACAACGTACAATCGACTCATTGGTTGAAAAAGTAGAATCGATGCTGGCAGACCATGAACACCCATGGCGGCAAGAAATTGAAACAATTGCACATTCACTCATGCTGGAACTAGCGAAACCCGATAGTGTTGCCAGTCAACGTCTTAACAGTGGTAAAGATGCGCTCCTTGATAGTCCTCAAGTTCTAAATTTTATTAGTGGTGCTGTCACCATTTTGTGTGATGCCATTAAAGAGGATTTAATGAAAGAAGACTCTGGCATTGCAATGAACCTGCGGGCTGCGATTCAGCAGCTCGGTGAAAACCTTGTTCAAAATGTAAAAGTACGTGAAGTTCTCAACAAAGAAATGACAGGACTTGCCATGAATTTTACGGATCAATATAGCCATAAAATCATACGCTATGTGAGTGAACGCATTCATGAATGGGACTCACGTGAAATGATCGGGAAAATTGAAAATGAAGTAGGTGGCGACTTGCACATGATCCGTGTAAATGGTGTTGTAGTGGGTGCATTTATTGGTTTGACACTCGGTGTAATTCGGGCAGTGATTGAATCAATTTTATAACTTTAAATATTTTTAATAAGAGAACAATATGCTTCAGCTACAGTCAAAATTGGCCACTCAAGGCGTGACTATTTTTAGTACCATGACGGCACTGGCACATCGTCTAGGTGCACTCAACCTGTCACAAGGCTTTCCAGATTTTCCGGCGCCACAAGCCTTACTTGAAGCCTTATCTCAAGCGACTTTAGCTGGCCATAATCAGTACCCACCTGGCGATGGTATTCTCGGTTTACGGGAGCAACTCGCTTTACAATTTCAGCAGCGTGATCAAATTCAACTTGATCCTGTTACTCAAATCACGATTACTCCCGGCGCAACCATAGCAATTTTTTGTGCCATACAAGCCTGCATCAATGCAGGTGATGAAGTCATTATTTTTGATCCAAGTTATGATAGCTATGGCCCTTCTGTAGAATTAGCAGGCGGCAAAGCGGTTCATATTCCCCTGCAAGCACCTGACTTTAAAGTGAACTGGCAACAGGTTAAAGATTTGATTAATGACAAAACCCGTATGATTGTGGTGAATACTCCCCATAATCCAACAGGTACGATCTGGGATAAACAAGACTGGTTAGAACTCATTGAACTGATTCAAGATAAAAATATTTTGGTTTTATCCGATGAAGTCTATGAACACTTAGTTTTTGATGGTCAACAACACTTTAGTGCATTGCATTTTCCAGAGCTCAGAGAGCGTAGTTTTGTAATTGGTTCTTTTGGAAAAACCTTTCATGTGACAGGCTGGAAAACAGGTTATTGCGTCGCTTCACCTGAGCTGATGCGTTTATTCCGCCAGATTTATCAATATGCGAATTTCTGTGGTACGACTCCTTGTCAGATTGCGCTAGCACAATATATGGAGCAACATCCAGAACATATTCAAGAGCTTTCGCAGTTTTACCAAACGAAAAGAGATCGATTTAATCAGGCAATTCACAATAGTCGTTTTTTACTTAAACCTTCTCAAGGTACTTATTTCCAAAACCTCGATTACAGTCAAATTCGTCCCGACTTAAACGATGTAGAAATGTGCCAGTTTCTTGCCGAACAACATAAGATTGTGGCTATTCCAGTTTCGGTTTTCTATCAGCAAGCGCCTGAGTCTTTACGCTTGATTCGATTCTGCTTTGCTAAAAATGATGAGACTCTGAAAAAAGCAGGAGAAATTTTGAATCAATGTTAATAAATTTAGCCACTTAGCGCTGTAAAAATACTACAACTCATTCGCTCCAACTATGCTAAGTTGAATATCCGCCCCGCTCATCAAAGAGATGGGCGATGGAGAACACATGCCACCAAGACAGTCCTTAATTCAACAGCAAAATCTATGGAAAACATTTTTTGTTTTCTTGCTACCCTTGATTGCAACCAATATTTTGCAGAACTTGTCGGGAACTATTAACACCATCTTTGTTGGTCAAATGATGGGAGTTGATGCGATTGCGGCAGTTTCTGTATATTTCCCTATCTTATTTTTGCTCCTCGCTTTTATTATCGGAATTTCAACAGGTACGACTGTTTTAGTAGGACAAGCATGGGGTGCGCAAAATATAGAGAAAGTCCAAAGTGTGGTCGGTTCTACCCTGTTTATGACCATCATTGGTGGAATTATTACCGCGATTATCGGTGTGTTTTTCGCCCATGATATTTTGGAGCTTTTAGGTACCGACCCAAAGGTCATGCATCTTGCTTTGCCTTATGTTCAATGGATGTTGGCGGGTAGCCCTCTTCTGTTCGTTTATATTATCTATACCTCAATTTTACGTGGTGTGGGAGACAGTACAACCCCTTTACTGGCCCTCGCTTTAACCAGTGTCATCGGTATAATTATTACACCAATTCTTCTCAAAGGTTATTTTGGCTTTCCTGCCCTAGGGATTATTGCTCCTGCTATAGCATCAATTATTAGTTATATCGCAATATTAATTTTTCTCGCGATTTATCTTAACAAGAAAAATCATTCACTTCGGCCGAATCGTCAGCTTCTGCAACATATCCGTCATAATCCAGAACTAAGCAAAATCATTTTACGCTTAGGCGTCCCAACGGGTATTCAAATGATTACCACCTCAATGGCGGGGTTAGTTATTGTTGGGTTGGTTAACCATTATGGTTCACATGCTACAGCAGCTTATGGTGCAGTGAATCAGGTGCTCAACTACATTCAGTTTCCAGCGATTTCGATCTCCATCGCAGCCTCAATTTTTGCAGCGCAAGCGATTGGTGCGGGTAAATCAGATCTATTAGCGCGAGTAACCCGCACGGCTTTGGGAATGAACTTTTTATTTACAGGTGCCTTAATTGCACTTGGTTATCTATTTTCAAAATATTTAATGGCTTTGTTTATTACCGACCCAACTGTGGTGGTGTTAGGTCAACAGCTTTTATTTATTGTACTTTGGGCGATTTTATTCTTTGGCGCAGGTGCCATTTTTGCATCTATCATGCGTGCGAGCGGTACCGTGACTGTTCCAATGCTGATTAACATCTCTGCCATTTTATTTATTGAAATTCCATGCGCTTACTGGTTTAGCTCAATGTGGGGACTTAAAGGTATTTGGGTTGCCTATGCCTTGGCATTTGTCAGTCTATGTATTATTCAAGGCTTGTATTATCAATTTATTTGGAAGAAAAAGACGATCAAAGTTCTTATCTAGAACTATCCAAGCCATATAAAAAAAGCCATCATTTGATGGCTTTTTTTAATTTAAATCTTATTTCATCCATTTGGTCACAACGGTTGAAGCGCGTTGATATCCTGTTGGGAACAAACGCTGCAAGGCATAAAGAAATTTTGCATCACTCCCAATCAATAAGCGGCTTTTATTTTTAAAAACGGCATCCAAAATTTGAGGAGCCGCTTCTTCTGGTGGGGTACGTAAGAACTTATCAAAGTTTTGAATCGATTTAGCTGGGTCCATACCTAAAGTACTCAAGCTATCACTCATTTTTGCAGCTTTAGCAATATTGGTGCGAATTCCCCCCGGATGTACGCACAAAGAACTCACGCCACTTTTTTCAATATCCAACTCTTGGCGTAACGATTCGGTAAAGCCACGTACAGCAAATTTAGTTGCGTTATAACCAGATTGAGTCGGTTGAGCAGTCAGACCAAATAAGCTCGAGATGTTAATAATGTGCCCATCTTGAGTTTGCTTAATGAACGGTAAAAATTCTTTAGTCCCGTATACGACACCCCAGAAGTTAATCCCAACAATCCACTCTAAATCTTCGTAGGTCGCGCCTTCGACAGTCGAACCTAACGCAACACCAGCATTGTTAAAAATTAGGTTAACAGAGCCGTGATCTTGTACTGTTTCTTGCGCCCACTGCTTTACCGCTTCACGGTCAGACACATCAAGCTTTTTGGTAGTAACAGTAATATTGCTGTACGGCTTTAAAAGCTCGACAGTTTGTTGTAATCCTTTTTCATTAATATCACTTAACGAAAGATGGCAGCCCTGTTTTGCCAAAAGAATTGCTAACTGTTGCCCAATGCCAGAACCCGCGCCCGTAATTGCAGCGACTTTGTTTTTAAAATTTTTCATTGTCCATCCTTTGTTTTTCGATTTGCACAATCGGTTCATTGCATGTGCACTTTAGACACCTTCAATATAATTTTGACAATACACATTGTCAATATAGTACACTGTAATTTCAGATAGAATGGCACAATTCTGCTGAGGGCTTTATCATAGTGAGCATATTTGGCTAAAACCTATAAATTAGGAAACCATTCTTCAGGAAACAATTTATTTATGGCGACTAACGACTCAACCAGTAAAAAGAAAACAAAAAGTGTGAGTAAAGAACGTCAGTTCAAAGGGTTATCTCTATCTGAACGTAAAGAGGCACGCCGTGAAAAGCTGATTGAAGCGGGTATTGCAACCTACGGAACCCTTGGTTTTTTTTCAGTGACGGTAAAAGATGTCTGCCAAGAGGCAAAACTCACCGAACGTTATTTTTATGAATCATTTAAAAAGAGTGAAGATTTATTTCAAACCATCTTTTTAAAAATGATTGAAGAATTACAGCAAAATCTGATGCAAGCCGTGATTAAAGCTGCCCCCGATCCAGAAAAAATGGTTGATGCAGGTTTAAAAGCACTGCTGACGACATTAAAAGATGACCCGAGATTAGCTCGTATTGTCTATGTCGACGCAGTCTTGGTACAAGAATTACATAATCAGGCCACCATTCAAGAAACACTTGCGCAATTTGATCGCATGATTCAAGCCTTTGTTATGCTGACCATGCCGCAAATTCAACACCACGAAAATGAGCTTTCTTTAATCGCAACTGGTTTGAATGGATATGTCACTCAAATTGCGATTCGATGGGTGATGGGCGGGTTTGAGCAGTCTCTTGAGCAGGTTTTAACTGCATGCCGTATCGTTTTTTTATCTTTATTAGCTCAAGTTTCAAAATAATATTAAAGTTTTTTGACAGCTAAAAATGTGAAAAATAGCTAAGCAATTAAGGTGATAACCTATTGAATGATTTTAGAAAGTTTGAGGCCGAGATGTCATAATTTGGTCATACCTTTGCCTTAGTTTTGTCACAAATTATTGCTAAATTCATTTTTATAGACTTTTCTGCAATGAAATTGTCATAATTAATCTTTGTAATAAGCCTGTCATAACTACAAAACGGTTCACCGTTAAATCTATAGGATATTGCGTTGTGAAAGATGACTATATTTTAATTGTCGATGATGAGCTTCCTATTCGTGAAATGATCCATACTTCTTTGGACATGGCAGGCTTTCAGTGTTTACAGGCAGAAGATGCCAAACAAGCTCATCAAATTATCGTCGACCAACGTCCGGCGCTTATCTTGCTTGATTGGATGTTACCTGGAGGCGTAAGTGGTGTCGATTTATGTCGCCGCTTAAAACGCGATGAGAATTTAGCAGAAATTCCAGTAATTATGCTGACCGCTCGCGGAGAAGAAGACCATAAAGTACAAGGTCTTGATGCGGGTGCAGATGATTACATGACGAAGCCTTTTTCAACACGTGAACTGGTTTCACGTATTAAGGCAGTTCTGCGCCGCGCGAATGCATTAAGTGGTGAAAAAACAATTGATGCCAATGGTTTAATTCTTGATCCTGTAAGCCAACGTGTTAGCTTTGGTAACAGTATTTTAGATATGGGCCCAACTGAATATCGCTTACTTGCGTTTTTTATGACCCATCCAGAACGTGCATATACGCGTGCCCAGTTGCTCGATCAGGTGTGGGGCGGTAATGTATATATTGAAGACCGCACTATCGATGTGCATATCCGTCGTTTGCGTAAAGTGCTAGAACCTTTTGGTGTTGACCGATTTGTTCAGACTGTACGTGGAACTGGCTACCGTTTCTCAACACGTGCAGATTTAGCCGCAGGTTAACCAAGATTTATGTATGAACCCTACCCCGTCCCTGAACAGGTACGTGAACAAAAGCTTTCTCGCTACAGTAGTTTATGGACGTTTGCCAAACAAGATTTACGGCTTTTATTATTTTTTCTAATTATTGCCGGTTTAGTCGGTTTCGGTATTGGGTATTTCTGGAGCTGTATTTTTATCGCCTTCGTGGTGTTTTTTACACTCCAGTTGCGTTCTTTATATCTGGTCAATGACTGGATTGCCAATAAACCTTATGACGTTCCTCCAAACCTTAACGGGATTTGGGGGGCATTGTTATTTAATGTTTACCGTGCTCAGCGTCAGGAACGAATAGTTCAGGCCGAAATGGTCGGTTTAATTGACCGGGCTCAGTCTTCATTAGTTGCTCTTGCTGAAGCGGTTGTACTCATTGATGACCAACATCAAATCGAGTGGTGGAACCCTGCTGCGGAACGTTTGTTAGGAATCAGTCCTCTCGACCGTGGCCGCAACTTATTAACGATTTTACGTCAGCCAACCTTTATTGAATATTTTAACAATATTGATCAGGCACCTGATGGAATTAAGCTTCACTCAAATTTTGATGATGACCGTTATGTGCAGGTTAAACTCACAAGATTTGGTGGAGAAAGTCGTTTATTGGTGGCTTACGATGTGACTCGTATGCACAACCTTGAGCAAATGCGTAAAGACTTTGTCGATAATATTTCGCATGAGCTTCGTACCCCATTAACCGTGCTCAGTGGTTATATCGAAACCTTTACCGATCAGGAAGATATTAGCCCACGCTGGAAACGTGCATTTGACCAGATGCAATCACAAACCAAACGTATGAATGCGTTGGTCAATGATTTACTACTGTTATCAAATTTAGAAAATAATAAGAAAATTGCAAAAAACCAGATTATTGAAATGCCGAGTTTAATGAATCAATTGTTTGATGATGCTCAGGCCTACAATGCCGATTATGGACACACGCTCAATTTACATATTGATAGCCACTGTGACCTGATTGGTTCCGACATGGAAATTGCCAGCGCATTTAGTAATTTAATTACCAATGCCATCAAGTACACGCCAAAAGGTGGAACCATTACGATTGGTTGGCATGATGATGGTGAACATGCATACTTTAGTGTGCAAGACACAGGCATCGGAATTAACCCTAAACATTTGCCACGACTGACTGAACGCTTCTATCGTGTTGATAGCGACCGTAGTCGTCAAACAGGTGGAACAGGTTTAGGCTTGGCAATTGTAAAACACGTGCTGATGCAACACGGCGCTTATTTAGATGTGCAGTCTAAAGAAAACGAAGGATCAACATTTACCGCAGTTTTTCCAAAAGAAAGACTATATAACATGACCTAAATTTGCCCCTCTCACATTCAAAAAGCCGACTCATGAAAAGTCGGCTTTTTTGTATTATTTAAACCAATTTACTTAGAATTCGAGCAATACGATTTTGTCTGATTTTTCTCTATTACGTTTAAAAAACTAGTGGCAAAAGTATTGCTCTGGCGTAATGCATCACGGTGATCACCATCATCAATCGTTTGATAAATAGTTGGTTTTTTTAATTTACATAGCTGCTGATAATAAGCAGATGTCCCTCTAGGGTCGACTAAATGATCTTTAGAGCCTTGAACAATCATTAACGGCACAGTCGGCACCATATTTTCAATAGACTGCTGTTTTAAATAAGCCAAAAGAGGTTTTAAATCTGCATTATGGCGAAATATGCTAGAAGGAGACTTCTTCAAATCAGATTGAAGTTCAGATAAACAACGACTGCGCGCTTGCGTTAGCACCGCATTCATTTCTGGACTGACTAAGTTTTCAGGAACAATGCTTGGTTCGGCTGCTTGTGCTCCCAATAATACAATCGGGAAAAATGCTGCCACACTAGGTTCTGGGTTCGGATTAGTTTTCACATATTCTGCAATGCCCTCATATTGATAGCCGCCTGGCGCAAGAGCGATTGCCCCTTTTAAATCTAATTCGGGAGCATCTTTTTGACCATAGGCAGACACTGCAATTGCTGCAGCCCCGCCTTGACTATGCCCCATCACCAACCACTGTTTATTAAAGCTCTTGGGCTTAAGCATATGTAATGCACGCACTGCATCAACCACTGTATGCAGTTGGCTCTTTGCATTCATATAGGGATGTGCGCCTAATGTACCTAAACCTTGATAATCAGGTGCAACAACTGCATAGCCACGTGCAAGCCAACCATCTAAAGCTTTGGAAGCAACTTCTTGGTATGAGTGAACTGGCCCACCCACATAGTCGCCCGAAGGTGCACAAGTATCAGCAACTCCAGTAGTACCATGCGCCCAAGCAAGTATCGGCCAGCCATTCTTTGGTGGCGTTCCTTTTGGTAATAAAATAAAAGCCGATGCAACAATAGGTTCGCCCTGAATACCTCGACTACGATAATTGACCAACAAACGCTGATCTGCATGAGGAAACAAATCCGTCACAGCTTCCTGTTCTAGCGACAATATTGAACCCGGTTTTTCGCTCACAATTTGCTTACCCAAATCTGTAATTGGAGCAGCCATAGCAGAACCAGATGCCAAACAAATACTGCTAAATAAAATTTTTAAAAAAGAATTACTTTTTCTAATCAAGGGATTACTCCTCTATTATTTAAATTACATCTAATTAAATAATTAATTTATAAAATATAAATTACCATAGAATCTTCTATATTTATATTCAACTTAAAATAATTTACATTTATATAGTCTCTTAAAATCTCATTAAATATATTTTAAAGAATATGTATTATAAATATCGTTGTAAAAATTAATCCAATTTTAATAATAAAAAATATATGCTGATATTTTCTTAATTACGACAGCGATTAAAATGCCAAAACAAAAATTTATACCCTACCTGATTTTTCTTATTCTCGGTTCTCTATCTATCCATAGTTTTGCAGATGTACAAGTATATGGTCCGGGTGGGCCAGCACCCGCTATGAAAGAAGCCGCCAAACAATTCACCAATAAGACAGGAATAGCCGTTCATGTGACTTCTGGTCCTACTACTCAATGGTCTGAAAAGGCAAAACTAGATGCAGATATTATCTATAGTGGTTCCGAAGCCATGATGTCTGATTTCGAAAATACATTTTCTGAGCAAATTATAAAAGACTCGGTAGAACCTTTATATTTACGCCCCGCAGCGATTTTAGTGAGAAAAGGAAATCCTAAAAATATTAAAGGATTTAAAGACCTCGCTAAATCTGGCATTAAGGTTTTAGTTACACATGGTGCAGGTCAAGTCGGTATGTGGGAAGATATCGCTGGCAGAACCGGAAATATTCAATTAACAAAAGCTTTTCGAAAAAATATTGCCACCTATGCAGCCAACACAGGTATTGCCAAGAAAAAATGGGAAGAAAATAGCAGCTATGATGCTTGGTTAGTCTTTAATATTTGGGGAATCAGTAACCCAGATGTTGGACAAGTTATTCCTATCGAACCAGAGCTAGTTGTCTATCGCGACACAGGTGTAGCCTTGACTAAACATAGTTTAAAAGATGCCGAGGCTAAACGTTTTGTAGAGTTTCTATCTTTACAACAAGGCAATACTATTTTCAAAAAATATGGTTGGACTAAATAATTAAAAAGGGAGCCAAGCTCCCTTTTATTTTTTAAAATTATTCACTCTAGTTCACCTAGAATATATTCGTTTCAAATTAAATATACGCCTACAGCATATAAACTTCCCAGCATTAGACAAAAAGCTGAGCTGACATACCAAAATAAATCACTATTACCAACAAATTTTGACTTTAACCATGGAAAAGCAAAACCACGGATAAGAAAAACCGCTGCAACAAGCGACAAAATAATTTTGGTAAAAGGTAATATCTGTATTCCCTTTGCTGCAAAGAAGGCATATGTAGCACATACTGTTAGAATTAATCCTACACTTATAGCTGTAAAATTAGGATACCAGTGTCCTCTTTCAACCATCTGGACAATACTTTTACCAGCCCCTAAAAACCGAAAACCATTTGCTCCCCAAAACACACAAATAAAATGAAGTAATGCGGCACAGAATGTTAATAGTGCAGCCAAATATAGTAGAACGTTAGGAAGTGATTGCATTAGATTTTATACTAATCAATATATGTGAGATTTATTATACTTAATTATAAAATATATAAAACTTATAAATAGTTAAAATAAAATTAACTTGGTATTTAATATTTTAAATACCAAGCTTAGGTCATCTCAATTATTTACTCTCAAACTCTTTAAAATCAGCTTTTCTGATTTTTGCATGAATACCTTTGGTTTTATCTACCACTTGTGAAACTTCAAAATCAGTCGCGGCACTTAAATAGGCATACGCTGTCGCTTCATCAATACCGTATTCTTGGTTTAAGAAACGAATGGCTTCACGTGTAGATTTCTTCATCGCTTCATCAAGATCTTCATCTAGACCCGGTGTAATCCAAAATTCAGCATTTTCAGCTAAAGGTTGTTTTAAATCTTTGCCCGGTATTTTGTCCTTACCTGCTTTGAGTAAGGTAAATTTCAGCGTGGCGCGGGCTGAAGCTTCTAGTGCCGTTAATGCCACTTCCCCATCGCCTTGCGCGAAATGGCTATCACCCGTATAGAATAATGCACCTTTGACTTGAACAGGATAATACGCGGTTGAACCTGCACCTAGTTCATTAATATCAATATTTCCGCCATACATTGCAGGTGGTACAGAGTGAACAGGCTCAGACGTATTGGCTGCTACCCCCATAATTCCCATAAAAGGATAGAGCGGAAAACGTATTGATTTACCAGATTCTGTTTTTAATACACCTTCGTATTCACCTTTAGCATTTTTTTCGATTGGGGTGAAAATCGATACATTTCCATAACGTTCAGGATGCTCAGCCGATGCATTTTCTTGCTTTGCTTTTTTAGGAAACTCCCCTACTAAAGCACCTTTACCATGTCGATTTGAAATCACACCGTAAGGAACACGTGGCTCAACTTTAAGTACTTCAACTTTCAGAATATCACCGGGCTGTGCACCTTCAATTGCAACAGGGCCTGTCACAATATGCGGCCCATCTTTATGAAAATCATGCTTTAAATTTGACTGCGTAATTATTTTTGCATCTTCCAAGATTTCATTAGATTTGACACCTTTCGATTGAAAGAACTTTTCAGCATTACGCCCTTGGTCTTCAAGCAAACCTTCATGAGAAACCGTATCAAATGTCACAACACTACCCGACGGAACAGTAAGCACGGGTTTAGCATCTCGATTTGGTAAATAGCCCCATGTAATGGTATTTAAAGTAGATGGAACGTAATAATTACCTTTATATTCTCCATTTTGAAGTTGAGTAGGTTGTTTTGAAATTTGATTTAAAACTTTAAAATCATTGGCATGGGTGAGTGAAATACAAAGTACAGATAAAACCGAAGCTGTCAGGCGTTTAACTTTTAACATGATTTCAGAACCTAAAAAATATGAAAGTTACAGTAAAGTCCTGAACAAGTAGCAAGCATTGTGCCAAGGCTAAAGTTGTGTAATATCTAAAAAGCATTTCTTGCTTATAAAAAAATAAATAATTTTTTAGATTTAATAACTTATCTTCAAATGAAATTAAAACCTCGACTTAAGTCTAACTTAAGTATTTCATTCTATTTTTATTTATTAATTTTTAATCATATTAATATTTTTGCTCTCTTCAGATACATATTTATAGACTAGCTTATATAACGTACTCATTTAGATCACTTAATAATAATTATATTTCCATATAATATAAATCCAAACATAATTATATATTTTAGGTTTATATAATTTAAATCAAAAAAACCCTGAATAATTAAAGTCAGGGTTTACTTGTTTTTAGGGAGCTATATAACGGACTAAACGGTATGTCCCATGCGCTCGCCCATTACAACTACAGACTCAGCTTTAAAACGTTGTTCCCATTCGATCTTATCTTTTTCAAATAAAATAACAGCTGTAGAACCTAAATAAAAACGTCCAAGCTCAGCACCTTTCTCTAGCTTTAACTGATGATGTTGTAATTCGATACGGCCTGAAGGTTTTACCTTGCCTGTTGCCACAGTTTCAATACCAGCAACAATCATCGCACCTACTAGAACAACAGCCATACGGCCAAGTTCAGTATCGAACAAACACACCATGCGTTCATTACGAGCAAATAATCCCGGTACATTTTCAGCAGTGACCTGATTTACTGAAAATAGCTCGCCTGGCACGTATAACGTTTCTGTTAATGTCCCGGCAAACGGCATATGAACACGATGGTAATCACGCGGTGATAAATAAACTGTCGCGAACTCACCGTCTTGGAATGGTTGAGCAAGTTGTGGATCGCCAATGAGTTTCTCTACAGAGAAACTTTGACCTTTTGCTTGAAAGACTTCACCCGCAGTAATTTTACCAATTTGGGAAATTGCGCCGTCCGCTGGTGAGACAATGCTATCTGTATTTTCATCAATCAGACGTACACCCTCTTTTAATGCACGGGTAAAAAAGTCATTAAAAGATTTATATTTCAGTGCATTGCCTTGTTCAGCAATCGATAAATCAATCCCATATTTAGCTTTAAACGCATGAATAACAGCGTTTTTCACAACTGGATTTTCACTCGCAGCAACTTTACCTACCACACGGCTCAATTGATGCTGTGGTACAAGGTTTTGTGCCTTAATAAATAATTCTTTTTTTAATCGAGATGTGAAACTCACGACGGTGATTCTCCAGTAATAATAGGACTATCGAGGCGATTGCCCCATTCACTCCACGCACCATCATAGGCTTTTGCTTCCCAGCCCAAGAGTCTAGCCAGAATATAGGCCAAACCGGAACGGTGATGTGACTGGCAGTACACAACTACAGGTTGTTGTAAATCGAACCCAAGTTGTTCAAGGCGCTGCCGCGTGCGTTCAAGCGGATGCAATTTTAGATGATTTTGACGATTAAGTGCAGTACTCCATTCAAAATGGAGGGCATTTGGAATGTGACCGCCGCGTCGCGCTGCTAAACGGACACCACTATATTCATCACTCGTACGGCAATCCCACAATTGCACACTTTCTTGTTCAACTTGTTTGCGTAACTCTTCATAGTTCACACGGAACTGAGCGGCATGTGATAAATCAATTTGAATTAAGTCTGCAACAGGAGAAACTTTTTCGACTTCTGCTGTGGTTGGTAAGCCTGCCCCTAACCATGCATGGATACCACCGTTAATTAAACTGGTACGGGTAAATCCTAAGCAATGCAAATTCCAGATTAAACGCCCAGCCCATGCCCCGCCTTCATCGTCATACACTACAACATGATGATTAGGTGAAATATTCAATTTTTTAATCAGTGCTTGTAAACCCGCTTCATCCGGCAAAACACCAGTTGCTTCTTCATGCTGAGCCACTAACCATTTAGGCTGTAAATGAATGGCATGTGGAATATGGAGTTGTTCATAAACCGATGCACGGCTCAAATCTATAATGCGAATATATTCATTGCCTAAATAAGGCACTAATTCTTCTGCTTCTATTAATAAATCGAGTTTAAAATCAGGGAGTGTCATCGTCATGGTTTCTTTTTATACCAGCTTATTTTCAATCTTAGCATAAGCATATATCTAACAAACTCTGATTTTCTGCTACGCTTTAGCAGAAAATCAGATATCAGCATTCTCACTTTTAAAAATAAAAAATAGCGAGACTACATTTTACTTAAACCGCTTCTTCAAGTTCTTCGATTTCAAAAACCTGACGTAAATAGGCCAAGAAAGTATCGTTGTCAGTCATGGTTTTACCCGGACTATCTGAGATTTTCGCAACTGACTGACCATTACATTCAACCAGTTTCAACACAATATTCAGCGGCTTTTGCCCCATGTCGTTGGTTAGGTTAGTTCCAATGCCAAAACTCACCTGAAAACGATCTTTAAAGTATTGATGCAATTCCCATGCCTTTGGCAAATTAAGGCCATCGCTAAAGGTCAGCATTTTGGTTTTGGTATCAATTTTTAATTTACGGTAATGTGCATACGCCTTATCGCCCCACTCATACGGGTCGCCACTGTCATGACGTAAACCATCAAAGAGTTTGGCAAAATACAGGTCAAAATCGCGTAAGAAAGCATCCATCCCTACCACATCGGTTAGGGCAATTCCTAAATCTCCACGGTACTCTTGTACCCACGTTTCCAGAGCAGCTTTTTGGAAATCACGCAAACGTACATCAAGTGCCTGAAAAGCTTGTAGGAACTCATGTGCCATGGTCCCGATTGGTGTAATGTTAAGCTCTTTAGCCAGCAACACATTACTTGTACCACGGAACACATTTGGTACAGTTTTATGAAATGCCGCTACGACATGTTTTTGCCAAGCAAAGCTATAACGACGACGTGTACCAAAATCAGAAACTAAAAACGGTGGATCATTTGGTTGTTGAGATTTTTCATATTGCTGAATCAAATCGAGTTTTGCTTGTAATCGGCGTTCGCCTTCGGCCCAAACTTGGTCTGTTTTGATACGACTAAAATACAACTCGTTTACAATCGCCAGAACAAAAATCTCGAACATCATCGCTTGGACCATCGGTCCTTCAATATGAATATCTAAACGACCTTCTGCATCAATACTAGCCTGAATAAAACGACGTTTGAGTTGGAATAATTCTAAGTAATCGACAAAGTCGCTTTTAATAAAGCGTAATTTTCTTAAATATTGTAGCTCGTCTTCTTTATATTTGAGATTACATAAATGGTCGAGTTGCTCGTTTAAGTCATCCAAAATATCCACTAATGGATAGACTGTATCTTCTAAGTTTCTGCAACGAAAATGATAGACACTATGTGTTTGCGGGAATTTATGCAGAACCACTTGTAGCATCGTAAATTTGTACAAGTCTGTATCTAGTAAAGAATGGATAATTGGAGACATAGTCAATGATTATTCGCTTGCTTCTTAGCATTAAAGCATATTTTTATGGATGAATTACGAGGTTTTATACCATTGTTGCAGTTCCATGAAATTTCCTTTTAAAAATCATTTAATTTAAATTCTGCTAAACTACGTTAATTCAATTAATTATAGAAATTTGCTTTAACTATGCGCGCTTTAATACAACGAGTTCTTGAAGCCAAAGTGGTTGTAGACGGTGAAACTACAGGCGAAATCCAACACGGCCTACTGGTGTTTTTAGGCATTGGCCGAGATGATACTTTGGCTATTGGTCAAAAGCTTATTGATAAAATTTTGAAATATCGAATTTTTGATGATGAACAAGGCAAAATGGGCTGGAACGTGTCTCAAGCAAATGGTGGAATCTTGCTTGTGTCACAATTTACCTTGATGGCACAAACACAAAAAGGTCTGCGTCCAGACTTTGGCCCAGCAATGCCACCTAGCGACGCAAAAGCGTTATACGAACAATTGGTTGAATATGCGCATTCTCAATTTGAAAAAGTTCAAACTGGAATTTTTGCAGCCGATATGAAAGTTCATTTGATTAATGATGGTCCAGTGACATTCAATCTAGAAGTCGAAGCATAGACATAAAAAAACTCCCAAAATGGGAGTTTTTTTATATTTGGATATTAACGTCCAGTTTTCTCTTTAATAAAAGCACGTGCCTGACGTACTTTATCTTTTACTGGTTTTGGCAACTTAGGTGGAATGAGCTTAGCAACCTGGTTGAACCATACCAACAAGCTGAAGTCACCTTCCATTTTAATGCTGCCATCTTGCATACCCGTCATAAATGCTGTTGGGTCACCTTTGATCAAAGTTTTTACACCTTGCTCACTGTCTGCAAATTGCAAAATAAAATCAGCTTTTTCAGGTGCGCCTGCAACAGTATCAATCTGACCATTATTAATAATGATCTGACGTGCAACACCTAAATCTGTACCGATCTGAATACGAAATGCACGGTCATGAATCAGTTCAATAAACTTAGGGCTAGTACGCGCCAACTGCTTCATACGCAGCACTAAACCTGCTACCAACAAATCTAATGGGTCTGTACTGACATCAACAAGAGGTAACTTGACTACAGGTATGGAAGAAAGTTTCATGAACATTCACGCCTATTGTATTTTTATGAAAACTTTAGAGCAAAACTTAGCAAGGTCATACCATTGCCTATGTTTTATGCATCAATTGATATTTTTTAGCTGGCAACGCAATCTAGATGAAACGTCAACAGACCCATCTATCGTAGCATAACTGGCTATTTTTTAATAAATGCTTTGTATAATAAAAATCACGTTTCGTAAATGAAAAAGGCATGCTGTGCATACCTTTTTACCGTTAGATAACAATTTAATTATCGGCTAGAACATTGCTGCTGATCATCTTCATATACTGGCGTGTGTTCTATATATTGGCGATTTGCCAATGCCTTTTGTGCTTGTTTATCCTCACGTAACAAAATAAATGTAACCATTACCATCGCTAGACTTAATGCAGTTAAATAACTATATGTGACTGGCATTTCAAAAGTGACTTGAACTCCAAAACGGACCACTTCCAATAGCCCCCAAAAGAACATCCCTGCAAGCATAAAACCAAGCCAACGACGGTAAGGAGAAAAGAAAACAGCAACAAGCGCGACAGCAATTAAGCTGAATCCGGCGATAGCGGCAAAATTCGCTGTTACCATAGAAACCTCCGTCTTAATGAAAACGTCTAAAAACATTCGGTCTTTAATACCCGACCTCATTCCAAAAACAACTTTAATTCATGATTTGTGTTGAAGCTTACGATGCATTATGGATGTTTTTTTTTAGAAAAAAAGACCCGTTTTTTCTTAATGCGACATACTTTGTCGCAACATTCTTTTGTCATTACATTTTTGTAAAATTCAAAAAGTTCGATTCCCTATATGGCATCAATTCTGGCGTGTCATTACAAAAAAATATGCCGTTTTTAAGGATCAAAATAAGTTTTTTTCAGATTTTTTTATTGCCTTTTTTCTGTGCAAAATTTTGTCATAACTTGCTTGTTTTTATGACTATTCTGCATAAAAAAAGCGCTACTCTGAAGTAGCGCTTAAAGCTTATCCATATAGGTTAAGCACGATTTAAATCTTTATCATGCATACCGAGTAAATAAAGCACACCATCTAAACCAACACTTGAAATCGCTTGATTTGCGTTTTGGCGTACTAATGGTTTTGCACGATAGGCAACACCTAAACCTGCGATCGCAAGCATCGGTAAATCGTTTGCACCATCGCCTACTGCCATCGCTTGCTCTAGAGAAATCCCCATCTTATTTGCAAGCTCGCGTAATAACTCAGCTTTACGGGCACCATCTACAATCGCACCTTTCACTTCGCCTGTTACGAAACCGTCTTGGACATCTAAAATGTTAGCGTGAACTTCATCAATACCGAGTTTGCCTTGTAAATACTCAGCAAAATACTGGAATCCACCAGATAAAATTGCCGTTTTATAGCCAAGTGCTTTTAAAGTCGAGATAAGACGCTCTGCACCTTCGGTAATGGTTAAACGCTCTGCAATTTTAGGTAAAACAGCAGCATCAAGACCTTTTAATAATGCAACACGGGCACGGAAACTTTGCTGAAAATCAAGCTCACCTTGCATCGCTCTTTCAGTGATTTCAGCAACTTGTGCGCCTACCCCTGCTTCAATCGCCAACTCATCAATCACTTCTTGTTCAATTAACGTTGAGTCCATATCGAAACACACCAAACGGCGATTACGTCGATAAGCGTTGTCTTCTTGAACAGCAACATCGATATTTAATTCGCTTGAAAGAAGTAAACATGCAGCTCGCATGGCTTGTGCATCTAAAGTTGGGCCGCTACTTAGACCAAACTGTACACAGGCACGACGTGGGAATGCACTATCCTTTTCAAAGTCTACACGACCTGATAAACGCGTTACTGTTTCGATGTTAAAGCCTTGGCTAGACACAATTTTTGTAACTGCTTGTAAGTGTGCCGCAGTGAGTTCTGGAGCTAAAGCCGTGACGATATAACGAGTCCGACCACCTTCACTTACCCATTGATCGTATTCTGCGCCCGTGATTGGTTTAAAGCGCACTGTTAAGCCAATATCATGTGCTAAAATCAGAATCTCTTTCATTGCCAATGCGGTCGCAGTTTCATTATCAGAAGCGACTACAATGCCTAATGTAAGTTGATTATGAATAACAGCCTGACCTACATCCAGTATTTGCAATGAATGTACGGATAGTACTTGCATTAATCGGGTAAACTGGTTTGGTTGGTCCGGTCCTAAAAAGGATATAAGAATGATTTCTCGCATGAATTGACTCTAGTCTGAGTGACAACTATTGTAAGAATCATAATCGAATTTCAATATAATTGCCTTGGAAGTTTAACTTGATTGCGCCTAGACAAGGGCTATTTGCTAGCCTACTGATCGTTAGTTTTGCATTGCATACCTTTTTATTGGTCATTGCAACGACACACCAGCTTAATGAAAACCGTGCGAGTCAAGGTCAGCTCATGACCAGTCAGCTCGTTGCAGACAGCTTATCCGAGCTTGAACCTGCTAATACGGTGTCTTTGGCTCTGATTGCCAATCGCTATGCGACCAATCCAAGTGTTGCGTCTATTCGCATTCTTGATGCAAACAAACAGGTTCTAGCAACGAGCGGAATTTCAAAAACCCGCCAAGGCGAAATTTTTGCTCGTGATGCCCTTCAAAATGAAAAGAAAGTCGGATCTATTGAAGTTACGTTGATTCAGCCAAGTATCGGAGAAATTCTTCGTACTCAATGGCTTGCAATTTTAGCTTCTCTGTTTTTGCATGTTTTATTGTGGCTTGCCTATCGCGCGATTGCTCGTCCAACACGAAGTGAATATTTGGCACGCATTAATGAAGAAAACCGCTTGAAGCATGAAATTCAGCAGTTAACTCAAGCATTGGCTCTAGAAAAACAAAATACGGTAACCTTGGTTGCACAAGCTCAGCAACAAGCTAAAGCGAAACCAGCAGCTCGCCAACAAGCCGAAAAAACTTCAGATTCAGCTGACCAACATACGTTGGCACTCAATATTCAGTTTTATGACCCTAAACAGTTATTAAGCAGTGTTAACCAATCGGTATCTGTTCCTTATTTCAAACTCTGCCAGCTCTTTTTAAACAAGAGTATTGAGTTATGCGTTAAGCATTACCAATTGAAACTCACAGATATTGAAGTAGTAGATGAGTTTAATGCCGACGGTGCGACACTTGCGATTTCAACCTCTCATACGCATGCCGTAGAATGTCTACTTATGATTGGAACAGTATTCCAATTACTTTCAGATGTTTTATATAAACGTTACCGTGAAGATAAACGCTTTGCGCTGCAAACTCGTAGTGCAACATGTAATGCTGTAGAAGCTATGCAAATCGATGCAAAAGAAGCTGCTCAACGTTTAGCACAGCATCTTCACGCTAAAGAGTCTGCTTTATATCTCGAAAATGAACAGCTCAAAGCAATTCAAGACAGCTACCAACTTGTTGCTATGCCAAACCCAAGCAATGTGATGACACGTCATGCATTTATGATCAATGGTATGAATGCAGAATGTGCTGAACTTGCTCAAAATATCCGGACTGAAATTTTAATGGGAAAAAAATCAATCCCACAAAGTGATAGTCCAAGTAGTGCAGCTTCATAAAAAGTAACTACGCGCATCAGAACCTAGCCTTTTGGCTAGGTTTTTTTATTTAAATTCATACCTTTTATTTAAAACTACTCCTTTTTCTTATGATTTATTTGTATAAATAAATCTCGATCTATTCTTAGAGGTCACAAATTTGGATAAATCAGAATCATAGGCAAAATTCTCTAAACAGCGTAAACTATGCAAAATTTATTAAATAGAAATTGTCTTACGACAAAAAAAGGTGAAAGCGAATGCCGCTGAGTCGTGTTGAAGATCTTGTCGCCGATATTCGTGCAGGCAAAATGGTTATCTTGATGGATGACGAAGATCGCGAAAATGAAGGTGATCTTGTCATTGCAGCAACGCATGTTCGTCCTGAAGATATTAACTTCATGATTACCCATGCACGTGGTCTAGTTTGCCTAACGCTAAGCCGTGAGCGCTGTAAACAGTTAAACCTTCCGTTGATGGTTGACCAAAACGGCGCTCAGCACAGTACAAACTTTACCTTATCAATCGAAGCCGCTGAAGGTATTACCACGGGTATTTCAGCAGCAGAGCGTGCACATACAATTCAAGCTGCTGTCGCAGCGCATGCAAAACCAACTGATATCGTACAGCCGGGTCATATTTTCCCGTTAATGGCTCAACCAGGCGGTGTTTTACATCGTGCAGGCCATACCGAAGCAGGTTGTGATTTAGCTCGTTTAGCAGGCCTTGAACCGGCTTCTGTCATTTGTGAAATCATTAATGAAGATGGCACAATGGCACGCCGTGCAGATTTAGAAATTTTTGCCGAGAAGCATGGCTTAAAAATTGGTACAATTGCGGACTTGATTCACTACCGCATGACCAATGAGCAAACGGTTGAACGTCTGGATCAAAAAACCATTCAAACAGAATATGGTTCATTTGAACTTTATCGTTATCGTGAGATTGGTAACCCGGACATTCATTTGGCTTTAGTTAAAGGCGAGCCAAAAGAAGGTGTTACAACAGTACGTGTGCATGGTTTTAGTCCAATTCGCGATTTGCTTAAGCTAAATAAAGCTGATGGTGAACCTGCGTGGAATTTAGACCGTGCCCTACAGACGATTGCAGCGAGTGATCGCGGTGTTTTAGTCTGGATCGGACAAGATCATTTGCAAGACTTGGGACCAGCGTTGGATGATTTAAATAAGCCAAAACCGGTGAAATCCAATGCAGCACTTTCACATCAATATCAAACCATTGGTGTCGGTGCTCAAATTTTGCGTGACTTAGGTGTTGAAAAAATGAAGCTTCTTAGCTCACCATTACGTTTCAATGCTTTATCTGGCTTTAATTTAGAAGTAGTGGAATATGTCACTGCTGATCAAATCACAACGAAATAATCGAGGTTGCTATGGCAATTCGCCGTATTGAAGGTTTATTACATCTCGCAAGCGAAGGTCGTTATGCGATTTTAGTGGGTCGTTTCAACAGCTTTGTTGTTGAACACTTATTGGATGGTGCAATCGACACATTAAAACGTCATGGTGTAAATGAAGATAACATTACTGTTATTCATGCTCCTGGCGCATGGGAACTCCCGATTGTTGCTAAAAAATTAGCTACATCAAACCAGTTTGATGCCATTATCGCACTTGGCGCAGTTATTCGTGGTAGCACACCACACTTTGACTTCGTTGCTGGTGAATGTGCAAAAGGTTTAGGTGTAGTCGCGTTAGAAAGCAGCTTGCCTGTCATCAATGGTGTATTAACTACTGATAGCATCGAGCAAGCCATCGAACGTTCAGGTACAAAAGCAGGAAACAAAGGTAGCGAAGCTGCTTTAACTGCAATTGAAATGGTTAATTTATTAAAGGCAATTTAAAGCATGTCTCAAACACTGCAAGCCGCTTATGCAGCAAAACGTAAAGCACGTCGTTTTGCTGTACAAGGTATTTATGAGTGGCAAATGAGTCACAACCCTGTACATGAAATCGAAGCACGCACCCGTGCTGAAAATGCAATGCACAAGGTAGACTTAAACTACTATCACGAACTTCTAACACAAGTGATTGCACAGCACGAAGATCTTGATGCATTACTTATTCCGGTTCTTGACCGTGAACTTAGTGCACTTGATGGTGTAGAGCTAGCAACATTACGCTTGGGTGCTTACGAGTTACGTGATCATTTAGAAGTACCTTATCGTGTCGTTCTAGATGAAGCTATTGAACTCGCTAAACACTTTGGTGGAGCAGATAGCCATAAATACATTAATGGCGTTCTAGATCGTTTAAGTTCAACACTACGTAGTGCTGAAAAACAACAAGCAAACTAATAGGTTTGAAGTTGATATGGCTGAGTTTTCTATTATTGACCAATACTTTAACAGACAATCTTACACAGATGTCACCTTGGGTATTGGAGATGACTCAGCCTTAATTACCCCTCCCGTAAACCAACAATTGGTGATCTGTGCAGATACACTCGTTGCTGGACGTCATTTTCCTCTTGATACCTCTGCCCATGCAATTGGCTGGAAAAGCGTAGCTGTCAATCTTTCAGATATTGCAGCAATGGGGGCAAAACCGCATAGTATTTTACTGGCGCTCAGCCTACCTACAATTGATCATGAATGGCTTGAAGGATTCAGTCAGGGAATTTATGACTGCTGTAATCAATTTGGCGTTGCTCTTATTGGCGGAGATACGACTCAAGGCCCTCATCTCACCATTACTGTTACGGCCATGGGCTGGATTGAAAGCGGACAAGCCGTGTTACGTTCAGGTGCCAAAGTCGGTGACTATGTTTGTGTGAGCGGTCAAGTTGGTGATGCAGCTTATGGTTTACAGCACCTAGGTCATCCATTACAAAAAAGACTAGACTATCCGACACCACGTTGTCAACTTGGACAACAGTTAAAGGGATTAGCATCTAGTATGATTGATATTTCTGATGGATTAGCCCAAGATTTAGGTCACATTTTAAAAGCTTCAAAGGTCGGTGCCCGATTACTTTTAGAAAAGTTACCGATTGATTCAACGCTAGAAGAACTACCAGAACAACAGCGCTGGCAATATGCTTTAGCTGGTGGTGATGACTACGAATTATGTTTTACAATAACACCGCAAAATTATGAAAAACTTTTGCAAAAACAACTAGACATTAAGATTACAATGATCGGAGAGATCGTTGAGCAAACACAACTAACTTTTGAGCACGTGGGTTCAGATTACCCATTGCAAATTCATGGATACCAACACTTTGCATAAGCCACCGATTCATTTTAAGGACATGTCTTGGTTCAACCGCTGCATCGTTTTCTGTGGAGTTGGTTTCGGATCTGGTCTCGCACCTAAAGCTCCTGGTACTTTTGGCTCTGCCTTTGCCCTACTCTTCGTTCCAATCTGGTTATCACTTGGCTTTAACTTAAGCTTGATCGCCATCCTTATCATGTCATTGATCGGGATTTATATCTGTGGTCAAACTGCAAAAGTCCTTGATGTTCATGATGATGGGCGAATTGTGTGGGATGAATTTGCAGGACAATCAATTACTCTTCTGCCTTTAATCTTTTTTAATATAATGTCGTTACAATGGGCACTAATTGGTTTTTGCTTATTCCGCCTATTTGATGTTTGGAAACCTTGGCCAATCCGTGTTGCCGACCAGAAAGTTGCTGGTGGTTTCGGGATCATGCTAGACGACATCATTGCAGGGCTTTGGGCGGCCCTCTGTATCATCATATTTATTACTTTTTGGGGCGTAACGCCATTTAAGTAGGTTTACTCATGTCAACTACCGTCATTATCCTTGCTGCAGGTAAAGGAACGCGTATGCGTTCTCAGCTTCCTAAAGTACTACAACCTTTAGCGGGTCGCCCACTTTTAGAACATGTCATTCAAACAGCAAAAAAAATACACGCAGAAAATATTATTACGATTTATGGGCATGGTGGTGACCACGTCAAACAAACTTTTGCACAAGAAAATATTGTGTGGGTTAAACAAGCAGAACAACTAGGTACAGGCCATGCGGTACAAATGACTTTACCCGTACTTCCTAAAGACGGGATTTCATTAATTCTTTATGGTGATGTACCTTTAGTACGTCAAACAACGCTAGAGCAACTTGTTGAAGTTTCAAGTAAAACGGGCATTGGCATGATTACTTTACATGTCGACAACCCAACAGGTTATGGTCGTATCGTTCGTCAAGAAGGTAAGATTCAAGCGATTGTTGAACATAAAGATGCAACAGAAGCTCAGCGTCAGATTCAAGAAATCAACACAGGTATTTACTGTGTTAGCAATGCAAAACTTCATGAGTGGTTGCCTAAACTTTCAAACGAAAATGCGCAAGGCGAATATTATCTAACTGATATCGTAGCAATGGCTGTTGCAGATGGTCTAGAAATCGCATCTATTCAACCAGAACTCGCTTTTGAAGTTGAAGGCGTCAATGACCGCTTACAACTTGCTGCACTTGAACGTGAGTTCCAGCAACAGCAAGCAAAAGAGCTTATGCAACAAGGCGTAACTTTTGCAGACCCTGCACGCTTTGACTTACGCGGTTCTGTAAAAGTTGGACATGACGTTCGTATTGACGTCAATGTGATTATTGAAGGTGACTGTGAACTTGGCGATTTTGTAGAAATCGGGGCTGGTTGTATTTTAAAGAACACCAAAATTGCAGCCGGAACTAAAGTTCAAGCCTATAGCGTTTTTGATGGCGCAGTTGTAGGCGAAAATGCTCAAATTGGACCATTTGCACGCTTACGCCCAGGCGCTAAATTGGCAAATGAAGTACATATCGGCAACTTTGTTGAAGTTAAAAATACAACGATTGGATTGGGTAGTAAAGCTAACCATTTCACCTATTTAGGTGATGCAGAAATCGGTGCTGAATCGAATATTGGGGCAGGTACGATTACTTGTAATTACGACGGTGCAAATAAACACAAAACCACTATTGGTGATGCCGTTTTTATCGGTTCTAATAGCTCGCTGGTTGCTCCGGTGACCATTGGGAGTGGCGCAACAGTTGGTGCTGGTTCTGTGATTACGAAAGATGTAGCCGAGCAAAGTCTCTCCTTTGAACGTGCACAACAAATTTCAAAAGCAAATTATCAACGTCCCCAAAAGGTTAAAAAATAAGAGGATTGAAGTATGTGTGGTATCGTCGGAGGCGTTGCACAACGTTGTGTAACCGAGATTTTACTTGAAGGTTTAAAACGTCTTGAATACCGCGGTTATGATTCTGCGGGTGTTGCTTTACTGAATAACCAACAAATTTTACGTGAGCGTCGTGTAGGTAAAGTTATCAATCTTGCAGAAGCTGTCGCTGAACACCAACTTGCGGGGGCTATCGGGATTGCGCATACCCGTTGGGCAACACATGGTAAACCAACTGAAAACAATGCTCACCCTCATATGTCAGGTAAGGTCGCTGTAGTACATAACGGTATCATTGAAAACTACCAAGAATTAAAAGACGACCTTCAAGCTTTAGGTTACGTTTTTACTTCTCAAACAGATACTGAAGTTGTTGCACACTTAGTTGCTGAAGCATTAAAAAGTACAGATAGCCTTTTAGAAGCTGTTGAAACTGTTGTACCTCAGCTTAAAGGTGCTTACGCGCTAGGTATTATCCACAGCGATTATCCAGATGAACTCATTACTGTACGTGAAGGTTCACCACTCGTGATTGGTGTAGGTATTGGTGAAAACTTTATTAGTTCAGACCAACTTGCACTTTTGCCTGTAACTAACCGCTTTATGTACCTAGAAGAAGGTGATATTGCACGTCTTACACGTACTTCAATTGAAGTATTTGCAAATGGCGAGCGCGTTGAGCGTCCAGTACGAGAGCTTGATGCAACCGTAAGCAGTGCATCAAAAGGTGAATACAAACACTACATGCTCAAAGAAATTTATGAGCAACCAGAAGCAATCAAGCAAACAATTTCTCAAGCGCTTGATGGCAATAGCTTACGTGATGATTTCTTGAAAAATGCTGATGCAGATTTCAATAAAATTCAAAGCGTACAAATCATTGCGTGTGGTACAAGTTATCACTCAGGAATGATTGCGAAATATTGGTTTGAGCAACTGATTGGCGTGCCTTGCCAAGTTGAAATCGCAAGTGAATTCCGCTATCGCACTCCTGTAATTGTTGAAAATACACTTTATATTTGTATTTCACAGTCAGGTGAAACTGCCGATACTTTAGCTGCACTACGTGAAACTCAAAAGCGTGCGAAAGCAAACAATATCGATATTCAGACTTTAACCATCTGTAACGTTGCTACGTCTTCAATGGTTCGTGAAACTGATCATCACTTATTGACGCTTGCTGGTCCTGAAATTGGTGTTGCTTCAACTAAAGCGTTCACGACTCAGCTCGCTGCGCTTATGTTGTTAATCTTGAAAATTGGTCAAGTTAAACAACGTATTAGCCCTGCTCTTCTTGAAGAAATTACACGTGAGTTATGGCACAGCCCGAAAGTTATTCTTGATACGCTTAAACATGATCCAGAAATTTTGCGTTTGTCTGAATTATTCGTTGAAAAAAATCACTGCTTATTCTTAGGCCGTGGTACGAATTATCCAATCGCATTAGAAGGCGCATTAAAGCTAAAAGAAATTTCATATATTCATGCAGAAGGCTATGCAGCTGGTGAGTTAAAACACGGTCCATTAGCACTCGTTGATAATGAAATGCCGATCGTCATTCTTGCTCCAAATGATGAAATGCTTGATAAGCTCAAATCAAATATGGAAGAAGTTCAGGCACGTGGTGGTGAATTATTTGTTTTCGCTGACGAAAATAGCGGAATCAATGAAAAAGACCGTCAACACGTTGTGCATATTCCAGCAGTAAACGAATGGCTAGCTCCAATCGTTTATAGCGTACCAGTTCAGTTGTTGTCTTATCACGTTGCTGTATTACGTGGTACAGACGTTGACCAACCACGTAACTTGGCGAAGTCAGTAACTGTAGAGTAATTCAAAAAGATCATTATTAAGGCATCACTTGCTTTAATAACTGATTGATTAAGCCCGATATGTATAACTGCATAGCGGGCTTTTTTATTGCGTTCATACCAGAACATACAGAACACCCCCTAGGACCCTATGTCACAACGGACTTTTACTTTTGCGCTGATTTAAAGTTTGAGAGATCATTGCGACACAGAGATAAAGGAGCTAAGCGAACTTAGCCCATTTCAGTTTTGTCGCAGCGTCGAATGATGCCGAACAAGTTAGGGGCAAAGTCCTGTGGGAGATCAGGACTTTGCAAACTGGTGTGTTTTAAACGTTGTACGGTTTGAGGCGAATACACCTGTGCAAGCTGTTGGCAAATACAATTGCAACTGGCTTGCCTGTGTTCACCTAACGAACAAATTCTTTTAAATTCCTGCTGAGCGTTCGCATCATCATTTGTAATACTGTAAGCACCGACCACAAGGTTTAAAAACAATATAAATTTATGAAGTTTCATATTATTCTCATGATTATTTATATCTTTAAATAAAATAAAAATATTATTCGTTTAAATATTAAAATAATTTTTTTAAATAATAATTAATCCTCCCACAAGAATAGGAAAACAAAATAATTAAGATTATAAAATAAAAATAATTTATATATTTAAAAAATCAGGACATAGAAAATCCAAATTTTAAATAAATAAAATAGTTAAATGAGAGAGAAAATGAGTTTAAATTGTGGCATGGCCAACTCCTTAAAAATGGAGTCCTACCACCAAATCACCGTCAATTGATTAGGGTGGCAGAACGAAAGAGGGTTGACAGACTGAGCCTAGCGATCAGCACGCGCGTACGCGTCCCCCTTCCGCCCTACCATAGAGAAAAAGGGGGCACAAAGGTTCCACACGGGAAATACTGAGAAAGTATAACCCGACACGCTAGACACGGTCTGTCAAAACCGACTGGCGATGTAGGCCAGCAACGAAATAATAATTGGTATAATAAAGAACGTCAATTTATTTTAATAAAAAAAGTTTAAATATAATAATTTAACTAATGTTTAAATAATATTATTATCTTTATTATATTTGCGAATTTTAATTAAATTTAAAATATAAAATTTGGTTATATATATTTAGTTAATAAAATAGATTTATCATTAATTCTAATTAAACAGTTTATGTAAATATATAAGATGATAAGTATATACCTCTTATCATCTTTTCTAGAGTTTACTTTTCTATAGCCTTTACGGGTAATCGCGTACCTAACAAAGAAAAAGTCACGTCCGCAACTTCCAACGGGTCTGAACTGGTCCAAATAATATGATTTCCCTCATTTGGACTTTCAGAACTTAAATGATATTGTTTGAGCTGCCGAATTAATTGCGCTGTTACAGCTTCCGAAGGCTCAATAATTTGGATATCACGGCCTACAATTTCCTGAATTGTGTCTGAGACAAATGGATAGTGTGTGCATCCTAAAATAATCGTATCGACTTTTTGCTCGACTAACGGCGCCAAAATATTTTTCAAATAATCCTTAACTTCCGCTGTATGCGCTTTGCCCGTTTCGATTTTTTCGGCTAAGCCAATACAAGGCACCAAAGACACTTTAATATCTTGGGCATACGTTTCAATTAAACTTTTTAAGTTTTTGCCCTTCACTGTGGTGGCAGTTGCCAAAACAGCAATATGCTTGCTCACAGTCATTGCTACCGCGGGTTTTACCGCTGGTTCTATCGCAATAAGTGGAACACTAATTTGTGCTCTGATTGTTTCAATCGCTACAGCCGTCATGGTGTTACAAGCAATCACGATCGCCTTACATTTACCCTGTGCAACTAGATTTGAAATTAAATGCGTGGTTCGTGAAACAATCCAGTCGCTTTCTTTGTCTCCATACGGGACATATTTCGAGTCAGCGAAATAGATAATGTCTTCATTCGGAAGGGCCTGCCGAATGTACTTAAATAGAGACAGCCCGCCTAAACCAGAATCAATCATTCCAATCGGGTTGTTATTGTTATTCATGGTTTGTCCTGCATTTCATATATTTAGAAAAATTCTTTCATGGTTGCCAAGTCATTGAGCACGACTTTGGGCTGAATGGTTTTTAATTTTTCAGCCGATGTATACCCCCAACCTACCGCAGCAAAATCAATGCCTGCTTTATGTGCAGCTTCGCCATCAGTCGTTTGGTCTCCGACATAAATGGCCTGCTCTTTATTTAAATTCAAAATGTTTAGAACACGCTTAATTCGTTTAGCTTTGCCAAATATAGACGAGCCACCATCAATATGAGCAAAAAGCTCACATAGCTCTGCACCCAAAAGACTTTGACAGTTTTCTTTAGAGTTTGAAGTAATAATTGCGAGCGTATATCCCCGATTATGTAGTTCAATTAAGTGGTCCCGCATGCCTTCAAACATGTAAACTTCTTGGTCTCTTTCTTTCATTAAACGAATGAAATCTTTGGCAATCCAAGGCAGTTTCCACCTAGAAACATTCATCTCTTTCATAATTTCTTTTGGTGAAAGATGTTTGTACTGCTCTACTTCATGTAGCTCTACAGATTTAAATTTATGCTTCTTGGCAAGCTGATTTAAAGCACCTAAAAAGAAGCTAAAGGAGTCGACTAAAGTACCGTCCATATCAAAAATAATAGCTTGGTATTCTTTTAAAGATTTTTCCATTTTAAAGTTCTGAAATAAAATATATTTTTTATAATTATATTCTGTTTTCTATTGGTTTTTAAATCAGGCCCAACGAGGACCTGACCTAAATTTTGAATTTTATTTTAAGCTGCCACTTTTTGTTCCTTAATCCAATTTTCAATACGCGCATCCAGAATATTTAAAGGCAATGTTCCTGCATTTAAAATCATGTCATGGAAGGCTTTGATATCAAAACGGTCTCCGAGCTCTTGTTTGGCTAGCTCTCGAAGCTCTAAAATTTTCAGTTGTCCCATCTTATACGCTAATGCTTGGGCAGGAATAGCAATATAGCGATCTGCCTCTGCCTGAATATCAGGCTCGTCTAAAGCAGAGTGTTCTCGCATAAAATCAATCATTTGCTGACGGGTCCATTTTTTATAATGTACCCCAGTGTCAACCACTAAACGGCAAGCACGGAACAACTCACTCGATAGTCTTCCATAGTCTGAAAGCGGGTCTTTATAGAAACCAACATCTTTACCCAATTGCTCTGCGTAAAGAGTCCAACCTTCAATATAAGCGGTATGGTTAGGTTGCTTTCGGAACATCGGCAAATTTGGCAGGTTTTGGGAAGTTTGGCAAATTAATAGGGCCCCAAAAAATTTGATAAACAAATATAAAAAACGAATTAGCTCAATATAATCTAAAACAAAAAGTCATGAATGTTAAGCAACAAGTAAGTACCGAAATACTATCGTCTACACGAAAACAGAAAGCCGAATCTGCGAGATTCACAATAATCAAAACCATGAAAGGTTCTAAATAAAAGGCACAACATCTAGTTCTATTGATACTGCTACACGAATTATGAAGCCCCAAATCACGTAAGATAATCAGATCAATAATTTCTACGCCAAAGCGGAAGAAGTCATCTGATGAACTTAATGAGAATTTAAAATTACGTTTCCCTTTATACCACGATTTACTCAGTGAAGATGATGAGCCATTAACTTATTCACGAATAAGGATGAATCGAATGAGTAATAAAGTCATTGTTATGTTAAGGAATACCAACCTAGTATTGGGAATTATGCTGGCAATCCATTTATAAAGCATACTCCCTATTCTAAATGCATCTAATATTATCAATGGTTTGAGATCAAAAGTAAATTTCGACTTTACAGACCACACCCTGAAACATTATCTAAAATATGAAGAAAAACTACACTATCTCTAAAAAGTTGGACATTCACATTTGCATTGAACATTAGATGGAAATACCTACTTGAAATTAGACTCTCTATAGTGAATCAATGATATGCAATATTAGAAATTGATCTCACTGATAACACAAACCAATCTAAACATTAGTTGTATAAATCCATGCTCTCAATAATTGAAGTCATAATTTTAAACATATTGCTAAAAAATTGTTAAAAGCCCTCTTCGATGGCCCTCTGCTGAACGTCTACAAGATTTCGGAATTACTTATACGTTAAGGCATCCCAAACCTTTAGAAGAGCTAACTGAATTTAATGAATGGTTACAAGGATTAGAAAGAATATTAAATCCAAGTATTTCAAAAACATATAACATTTCAATACTTCTTAATCTATAAGTGGTTAGGCCAATAAATCACTATTCAGATACAGTCTATTTAAATCTCAACAATTCATCTATATAATTAAGTTAGCGAAATATTTACTTATTATTTGGATACAATTACATCCTTAATATAATGATTTGTTCGTAAAAATTTAATAGGTATTCTAAACTCATACTAAAAATTCATTTTAGAATAGCATGAAAATATCGTATATTTAGGTTAGGTTTAATTTAATGATATATAGAAAAGAAGCACTCGAAAATCAAAGTAATAAAAATTTTAGCAATATTTCATTAGTTAGGCCATTCTCAAAAACATTATATATATATCTTCTTTTATTAACAACAACACTCATAGCCACATTTCTTTTTACTGGAGAGTACACAAGATACATCAGTGTAAAGGGAATAACCTTACCAGAAGATGGATACATAAAAATACAAACTAATGAGTCAGGTTTAATCAAAAACCAATATTTTAAAGTTGGAGATCATGTAAAAAAAAATGATTTACTTTACACTTTAGAAATTAATGGTTATAAAAAAGAAATAAGATCCCCCGTGGAGGGCTCAATAAGTATAATTAATTCAATAGCTAATAAATTTCAAAAAAAAGAAAGAACTATGATGATAATAACTCCTAGTAACAAATTAAAAATAAATCTATATTTAGAAAGTCAGTACATTTCAAAAGTTAAAATAAATAATAAAGTTTTATTAAAATATGATTCTTATCCATATCAAACCTACGGAATGAGAGAAGGATATATATACAAAATTTCAAATATGGCATATTCTGCATCAGACATAGATCCCGATAACTTGATTCTAAATAATGATAAAAAAGGGGAGATCTACTTCCTGATAGAAGTAAAAATAAAAGAAAGTAATAAAAAATATTATGAAAATAAAATAGAGGAAAGAGCTGGATTGACATTAACAGCAGAAATTAAACAAGATCGCAAAAAAATTATTGCGTGGATCTTAACCCCCTTTAAAAATTAAGAGTTACGATTAAATGTTAAATTTTAGTTTGAAGAGAAAAGTTCCTGTTATTCTACAACATGAATCGGCTGAATGTGGTTTAGCATGCTTAGCAATGATTGTAAATTACTATGGTAAAAGCATCTCAATAATCACATTAAGAAACAAATATAAAATATCATTACAAGGCACTTCACTGAATATGCTGATGATAATTTCTGATGATTTGCAACTTCAAACAAGACCAATAAAAATTGATATAGAAAATTTAGAAAACATTAATTTACCGTGTATTTTACACTGGGAGTTCAATCATTTTGTTATTTTAACTAAAATAAATCATAATAACTATATAATTCATGATCCTGCAATAGGTGTTAGAAAAATTAATTCAGAAGATTTTTCAAAAAGTTTTACAGGTATAGCTTTAGAAATATGGCCAAAACCAAACTTTAACTCCCAAAATAATGAATATAAGATTAAAAAATCAAACTTTAATAATTTTTTTAATGAAATAATAGGGATTAAATCAGTCTTAGTACAAATTTTCTTTATTTCATTGAGTCTAGAACTAGTAATCTTACTAAATCCACAATTATTACAATGGATTATCGATCAAATTATTCCTACTCAGAATGAAAGTTCACTGTCAATATTAGCATTAAGTTTCGTTTTTATTTTAGCATTTCAAGTAATATTGGATTTAGCAAGAGAAAATCTTAATATTTTCATGAAATTCAATATTAGTCTAAAATGGCAGGCCAATATTGTTTCAAAGATACTAGATTTACCAGTTGATTTTTTTGAAAAAAGATCAATTGGCGATATTGCTTCGAAATTTGGATCAATCAACACCATATTGAATACTATAACATCAAGCTTTATGACAGCCATATTTGATGGAATTATGTCAATTTTAATACTTAGCTTACTATTATTTTACTCACCACTATTAACTAGTATAGTTTTTATTTTCACGATCCTCTATTTAGTAATTAAAATAGTGTTTTATTATCCACAAAAATACAAAAATGAAGAACGCATTATACATACTGCAAAACAGAACTCTCATTTTCTTGAATCTATCCGTGGGGTAAAAACTATTAAGACTTTTAATGCTCAAATTGAAAGAAAATCTATATGGTTTTCCCTACTTACTAACCAAATTAACTCTGAAATACAAGTAGAAAAAATAAACATAATGACTAAAGAATTTAGAATTTTTCTTTTTGGACTAGAAAATATTGTAATTATATACTTAGCCACATTGCTAGTATTAAAAAATGAATTGAGTGTAGGTTCTCTTGTTGCATTCGTCGTTTACAAAACACTTTTTACAAATAGAATTACTGCTTTAATTGATAAGTTATCAGAAATCGGTACAATAAAATTACATAACGATAGATTAAGAGATATTTCCCTTACTGAACCCGAAATCATTTATCCTCAAGAATTTATGGAAATAAATTCAAATAAGTTATCAATTAAAGTTAAAAATATTTCATTTAGTTATTCTAATTATGAAAAAAGCATTCTAAATAATATTACATTCGAAATACCATATGGTCAATCAGTTGCCATAACTGGTGCCTCTGGCAGTGGGAAATCAACTTTATTGAACATTTTGCTTGGTATTCTAGCTCCTACAACAGGTGATGTATTTTATGGCGAGCATAAAATCAAAGAATTAGGTTTGTATAATATACGATCACTGGTTGGTACGGTATTACAAGAAGATGTTCTCTTTTCAGGATCCATAGCAGACAATATATCTTTTTTTGATGCCAGCTCAAATTTAGACTGGATTCAAGAGTGTGCAAAAATGGCAGCTATACATGAGGAGATAATCAATACAAGTATGGGTTATAATACACTTATAGGAGAGATGGGGACCGTATTATCTGGTGGGCAGAAGCAAAGGATCTTATTAGCTAGAGCTCTATATAAAAGACCAAAGATTCTTTTTCTTGATGAGGCAACAAGTAATTTAGATATATATAAAGAGTTTGAGGTTAATAATCTTATCAAAAAGCTAAAAATTACTAGATTTATTATTGCTCACAGACAAGAAACTATAAATTCCGCTGATAGAGTCTTAATAATTGAAGATGGAATTTTACGTAGTGATATTATGAACTCATAAAGTTAAAATTGGACTATTCCCAGTATGCTTGACATGAAACAGCCTCATTTTGAAGTTGACTCAAAGGCTTCTGGACTCATCCCATCGAGATGCGAATGACACCTGATCCGATTGTAAAACATCTCGATATAATGAAACACATCCGCATGGGCCATTTTTCGTTTTTCATACCCTCTTTTTAATTCTTTCCTTCTTTAAGTTGCTAGAAAAGAGTCAGCAATAGCATTATCCCAACAGTTCCCTCTACAGCCCATGCTTGGGGCCAAGTTATGCTTCTGACAGAATTTCTGCCAGTCTCTGCTGTTGTATTTGAACCTTGGTCTAAGTGTATGGATCTGGGTTCATTGAGTCTGCGTCGCCATACCGCCATTAACAGTGCATCTAAAACGATATCCTTGGCAAGCGTAGATTTAATTCACCAATCGATGAATTTCCTTGAATATAAATCGAGAACCACAGTCAGATATGACCCACTTTGGTAGATGTGGATCTAGGATCACTCACCCACAAGGTATCAGGTGTGTTTACAACAAATTTTCAATTTAAACGAATAGGTGGCACAATCTGAGGACGACCACGACATGCTTTTATACTTCTTATATCCTGCCATTATTCCTCATGGTCGTCAGCACGCGAAGACTCACAACTTTCACCTAGCTCTTTAAAATATCTAGCGTGATATGACGATAACCGTAGATGTCATAACTGGCATCATAAGAAGAATGGATGAGCTGCAATAACCGCTTATTTTAATAGTTCTGCCTGATTCAAGTTCATGCAACTTGGCATAATAGAGAGCAAGAGCAATCTTAAGAACCCTACCCATCGTTTTAATTTTAAATTGATGGCTGCATTCAAGGATAAACTGATACTTTACTCGGACATGCTTGCAAAGTATCTTGCGACCTTTTTTAAGATATTCCATTCCTCTTCAATCTGTTTAAGCTGACTTGTAAGGCACAGGATTTATTTCTTTACCTCGAGCAGTTCACTTTCATCAGAGTGGTTGCACCTTTAGCCATTTATAAATGCTGTGCTTTTACATACCTAAACGTTCTCCTACATCAGTGACAGAATATTCACATCCTGTAATCAATTTAGCGGCTTCATCTTTATATTTTGGGGTGTATCGTTGTCCAATCATAATATTTTCTTATGCAAAAAGAATAGATGATATTTATCTAGGAGAGTAATGACAGTCCAGATCAAGAATCAAGTAAGCCCTTTACCCAAGTTGTAACTTAGAATTAGTTAGAAAAGAGGAAATTTTTAAATATTTACGCAACAAGGTCATAAACTACTATAAATATTTAATCAAAATGCACTATTATGGTACCTTGCAACCGAATTAATACTATATTGATTCTTAAATATTATTTAGTGAAATACATTTATAATTGCACCATTAAAACACCCCTCAAATATGTTAAATATTATATTTTTTAAAATTATTTATCATCTAATAAAACACATTTTATAATTGCAACATTATGGTGCACTAAAATAATTATTGAATTAAATAGTGCTAAACTACTTAATTTTTAAGGCTTTATAAAATAATATACAATAAAATAACAATAAAATTAAAAACAATATTTTATATATTTTTAACTTATGATAAAAAATTAAGTGCCATATTTTTGGCATTATTATTTAAAGGAAATTTATTATGAAAAAAAATGCAATACATCAAGAAAATGCGTTAGATTCAATTAAAGAAAAACTAACTAATGAAGGTATTAATGGAGAGGCTGAATCCGCATTAAAGAAAATGCTAGTGTTAGCTAAGAAACGTGGAGAAACCCTATCTGAAGAAGAAGCCGTGTTAGTTTCAGGAGGAGCATACGCCAAGCCAATGTCTATACATCAAATGTAGAGAAAGATTCGACTATAAAAGCTATTAACAATAGCTTTTATAGTTTAATTAACATAAAAAAAGGGATGGTTTCTACTTTGAGTAATGAAGAGATATTTAAACATGCGTTGGCTGTAATTCCTGATTTACAGAGAGAAATATATATAAAATGGTATGATATTCCAGATTATTTAAGAGTTGCTATTCAAGTAATTAGACTAATGAATGAAGAAATTGGTCATTCAATAATTTCTAGAGGCCATCTTGATTTCTTAGACTCAAAACAGCTTAAATATTTAAGTGAAGAGGCGGAATTATTAAAAAAAAACTGTCTAACTGTTCCTAAAAAAGCACATAGATGGAATATTGCTAGTTCTGAGTCAAAAAAATTTTTTAATAGCAGTAGTTTTCAAAATTTTATCAAAACAATTTTCAAAGAAAATAAAATAAAATTTAATGGAAAGGTTAATAGTAATTATAATTTTTATAATGAAGGTGAATTAGCATATCCACATATAGATATTGAAGATTTCTGTATAAACATGATTATTATGCTAAAGCATAATTACAATATAAATGATTCATCAAAATTAATTTTATATCCAATGTTATCAGATCCCATAGAATTAAATTTAAAACCAGGTGACTATATAATATTTTGGGCAAAAACAACTGTACATGCAAGAACTACTTTAAAGAAAGGAGAGGAAGTATGCATTATGTCCTATGGCTTCCCATTAAAAAATTTGGAGATATTAAATGGTAATTGAAAGTTTTTCTGAATCAATTTTAAAAATTAAAGATAAACTTAACTCTAAGGAGTTAGCCTTATTAAGAGGAAGTTTATCTATGGCTATCCAGGAAATATGTCCAAATGGAGTATTGCCAAAGAATAATGAAGAACTATCCTTATTCAAAGAGTATGCATATTTGATCTCAAGAATTCAAAATCATAATAAAATTTCTGAAACCGGGGTTAATTACTTTGGAAGACCTAGCTTCATGACTGATAAATTGCTAAATCAGCTTATTAATGAAGCAAAAAATGAAGTACGACCAAGAGCAATTAAACAAATTGGACATTATTTAGGATTAGGAGGAACGATTGCAGATAGAATTGCATTGTCAAATGAGCTAAATGAACTTGTCACTACTTATACTACGCAATCAACTCCAACAGGAATAGCAAGCTATTTATTTTATGAGAAAGTTGGAGATGGATTGGCTGCGCATGTAGATACAACAAGTTTCTCGATAAATGTAAATATAAATCTATGGCATGAAGCAGTGGGAAATAAAAATTCTTTCTTATATGTATTTGATATTAATGGAAAAAAAATGAGAAAATATTATTTCAAGCCTGGAGAAATAATGATTACTTATGGTGATTCCATAGTACATGGAAGATCACAACTATCTGTTAATGAGTCAATTGGAATTTTAACAATTGGATTTACTCCTAGAGGATAAATAATAATGGGACTATCATTAGGAATTCATTTAGGACATCATGCTTCATTAGCATTAGTTCAAGATGGTACGCTTATAGCAGCTACACAATTAGAACGAATAACCAGAATAAAAAACTTCGTTTGTCATGGTTTATCAAAGAGACTAGAAATAAAGAATTTTTTAGAATCTTTTGGATTTTCAATCGAACAAGTTGATATTATTGTGTCTTCTTTTCAGGGTACTGCAAGAGGAGGTGTAGGATTTCAGCATTCGGTTATAGAAGAGGATTTTGATGATTTTGATCCCTATTCAAATAATCATTACGTTATTTCACATCATTTAGCTCATGCTTATTGTGCTTCAAGTTATGCACCTAAAAAAGAAATTTGTGTATTAGTATCTGATTATGCTGGATCAGCTACTGAAGAATTAAAAGATTATGAAATGAAGTTTTCGGAATGGTATAATTCAATAATTGAATGTAAAAAACCAGTCAAACTTAAATCTGAAAATTTAAGTATTTATAAAATTAAATTAGGTGAATACTTTGATTTAAAATATAGAGAAAGCCAAATTCCTCACCCTAATAACTTTTCAATAATTCAAAGTGTTGGAGCCTTATATGAAAATGTTAGTAGATTAATTTTTAATAAAGAGGGGCAACATGGCTCCTTGATGGCCCTAGCAGCCTATAACAAACGTAAAGAATTAATAAAAATTTTTGAAGAAGAAGATGGAGAAATCATATATCATAATAATTGGCAACAGATGCTATATAAATTACCCTCAAATAATAATGATCAATTTACATTAACAGATGAAACTAAATTTTATTTGGCAGATAGTTGTCAAAATGCTGCCGAAAATATACTTTTACATTATGCAAAGAAAGCATCAGAATTAACAGGTTTAAAGGATATCGCATTAGCAGGCGGCTCTTTTCTTAATATTTTAGCTAATTCTAAAATCTATAATAGTAGTTTTTTCGATAGTGTTAGTTTACCAAGTGCGCCAAATGATGCTGGAATATCAATTGGTTGTGCATTTTGGGGTGCAGTTAAACTTAAAGATCAAGTTAACAAAGTTACAACGGATAGGCTTGGCATCAAATATGAACTAGATATAGATATTTTAAATAAAGAGCATAAAAATTTCATTTCATTCAAAAAAACGAATACCCATGAAGTAGCAAAATTAATATTCGATGGGAAAATATTTGCTCGTTGTTCAGGTCGCTCAGAGTTTGGCCCAAGAGCACTTGGTGGACGAAGTATATTGGCCTCTCCACTATTGGATAGTACAAAAAACAAATTAAACAAAATAAAGAAGAGACAGTCATGGAGACCAGTTGCACCTATTATTCTAAAAGAAGAAATAGGAAATATCTTTCACGGTCCCTTAAATAGCTCTTGGATGACGTTCTCATATAATATATCTGATAGTAATCTAAGAAAAATGCCAGCTTTAGAACATCCAGATAATACGACAAGATGCCAAACGCTAGATTATGAAGATGATCCTTGGTTATATGATTTAATAACAAAATTTAAAGAAATAACAGGTTTAGGCGTATTAGTTAACACATCTTTCAATGGTCCAGATGAGCCTATTATAGAAAATTATAATCAAGCAATAGATTGGTATCTAAAAAAAATTGATGTTGATTATTTATTAATAGATAACTATTTAGTCGAAAGAAACAATTATTTCACCGAAGCAATAAGAGATAATAAATATATAATTAATAATAATATTTTTATACTTAAAAAGTTTAATGATGGATCTCTCAATTTAAATGATGATCTCATTCTAAGCTTAAATGATATTTCTTTAATAATTAAAGAAGAGCCTCTAAAAAGATTATTTTTGTTTAATCAACCATTAAATTTTAATGACAAATTATTTGATGATAAAAATTCAAATCTTCATTTTGAATTATATAATCTATTTATATATAAATTTTTTTTAATTAATGAGGTTTTATCATGAATAGTTTAAATGTATTTTTATTGAGTATCAGTGATGCAGAAAATACTTTTAATTACCTGCAGGATGATGAATTATATTTGTATATTCCAGATGTTAAGTATGAGAATATACAACAATTGAGAAATAGGTATCAATCTTTAATAGATGGATCTCATAATCCGAACGAAGAGTGGATGAACTGGATAATATATAGTGACTTTCATAAAAATTACCCAATTGGTACAATTCAAGCTACAGTATTAAAAAATGAAAAAAAAGCTTATGTAGGTTATGTAATTTATAAAAAATATTGGAACCAAGGTTATGGATATGCTGCTTTGCAATGGCTTGAAAATTTTTTAAAAGAAAAAGATAATGTGCAGTACCTAGAAGGTTATGTTGATCCTAGAAACATATTTTCTATAAAAATTCTCGAGAAATCAGGTTTTATAAAAACTCATGAAGAAGATAATGATTATGTTTATAGAAAACAAATAAAATAATTCGACAAAGTGCTTTTTTACAAAAGCACTTTTCATTCGTCGTATCGTGTGATGGCAAATTAGTGTCCTCATAGACCTTAAATTGGTCTATTCTATGGCTGGTTTGTCTCCTACAATACGACGGCTAAATAGATCCAGCATCACACATAAATACAACTAACCTTCTTTGATCCAAATATATGTAATGTCTGTTGTCTATACCCGAACCCGATTCGGTTTTGTGGCTGTAAATTGGCGATCCAATAAATTGGGAGTTGTATGCAAACGATGATTTGAATCTGTCGTATGCTTATATTTGCATGAAATCTTACTGCATAACCCAAGATGCTTAAGCATTCTTCCTACAATACGTTCACTCATGCTGTAGCCCAGATCATGCATGTCATAAACCAATGACGGTGCGCCCAAACGAGCATGAGGTTGCTAATATACTGCTTTTAAATCCTTATATTTCTGAGCATTATCAACTCGTCGCTTGCGCCAAGCATAATAACCAGCAGCGCTGACAGCTAAACATCTACAGGCTGAAGAGATAGTGACTTTCTTGTTCATCGTTAAATCCGCAATTACCGTGTACTTTTCGAAGTTTGATCTGCGGTCAGAAAGTACACATGCGTTTTTTTAGAATATCATTCGCTTCACTAAGCTGTTTGACTTCTTTTTCTAAATCCAGAATACGTTGTTGCTCTGGTGTTAGTTGTCGTTTGCTGGCCCCAGCCACTTTTATTTCACGTATCACGTACCCGTTTATCTAGCGTTTAATAACCCACACCCAACTTCCTAGCTATGGCAGCTAATGGTTCATGTGAATTTGCCAGCACATACTCTATCGCTTGTTGCTTAAATTCAGTGCTAAAGCGTTTCGCCATTTCTTATATCTCCATAGTTAGCTTTAGAGGGACTTTGTGTCCATTATTTTGGCTAGGATCATATCAACCTTTCGTCCTAACAGAAAATCCAAAATATTTTTTAAATAGCTTTTAACTTCAGCAGTGTATGCTTTGGTATTTTCAATTTTTTCGGCCAGACCAATACATGGCAGTAAAGACACTTTGATATCTTTTGCGTAAGTTTCAATTAAATTTTCTAAATTTTTCCTTTAACGGTGGTTTCAGTTGCCAAAACAATAATATATTTACTTAAGGTTATTCCTACAGCTGGTTTTACCGCAGGTTCTATAGCAATAAGTGGAATACTAATTTTGCGCTCTAATCGTTTCAATCGCTATTTTTATCCCCATAGGGAATATATTTCGAGTCTGCAAAGGAAATAATATCTTCATTCGGACGGGTCTGCCGAATGTGCTTAATAAATAGAGACAATCCTCCTAGACCAGAATCAATCATTCCTATCAGGCTATTCTTCTAGTTCATTATTTTTACAATCTTTTCAGTCAGGCCTTAAGTAAAAACCTGACTTAAAAGTATATTCTTTAACTTATTAATTAAAGAAGTATTGATAAACAATATAGGCAGCCAGTTTTGCTGTTCGATTGTCCAAATCAAATTTTGGATTGCACTCAGCAATATCTAAAAGTTTGATTTTCCCATTCTCTTGAATATGCTTAAAAATTGCTTCAAAAGTAGCTAAATCAATTCCTTTTACAGCAGGTGCACTGACCCCTGGTGCAACCGCAGCCGTGAAGACATCTAAATCAATCGTAACGTACAAATAGTCTACTTTTTCAATAAAAGCATCAACCGCTGCAAGCACGTTTGATAGGTTAAAAATATTAACCTCATGATCGCGTAAATATGAACAATTTAGCGCATCGGCTGTATCAAACAAAACTTTAGTATTGGCATGGTTGGCGACCCCAATACATAAATAATTAAATTGTTTTTGATGCTGTTCTGAAAGTCGAGCTGCCTGTAAAAATGGTGTTCCAGAGGTGGCATGTTCAGCTTCACGTAAATCAAAGTGGGCATCAAAATTAATAATGCCTATTTTTTTATCTGGCGCGTGGGCTTGTACATAGTGGAACAGACCACTAAAGCTGCCAAAGGCAACCTCATGTCCACCGCCCAATACAATCGGTTTTAAACCATTTTGTAAGCTATTTGCGACTTGCTCTGCCAACTCGGTTTGCGCTTGCTCTAAATTCTCAGATTCACAGGTCACTGTACCCAAATCGAGAATACTGACTGGACGATGAATCGGTAAATTAGCCAGTTGTGTACGAATCGCATCTGGTGCATCAGCAGCGCCGACTCGGCCTTTGTTACGTTTCACGCCTTCATCAGAGCTAAAACCAATCAGGGCAAATTCAGCAGGTTGGGTTTTGTTCATGATATGGTGAATACGTTGGTGTGCTTCACCCTCGCCATCATGGCGGCCTTGCCATTTAAATGTGTGATTCATATGCCACCGTCTAAAAAATAACTTCTTGTCCATGCTGAACGACTCGCTTAGGCAAATCTCCGCCCAGCCAGTAAACTATTTCAGATGGATGCTCAATACCCCAAGCCACAAAGTCAGCGACTTTACCCTGCTCTAAACTGCCGTGTGTTTGCTCTAAACCGAGCGCTTGTGCAGCATGAATGGTGACACCTGCTAAGGCTTGCTCAGGCCTTAAGCGGAAAAGTGTGCTGCCCATGTTGAGCATTAAACGTAAAGAAAGTGCTGGAGATGTACCCGGGTTTAAATCACTCGACAGCGCAATACGCACGCCATGTTTAATCAGGCTTTCAATTGGTGGGTATTGCGTTTCACGCAATAAATAAAAGGCACCCGGTAATAACACTGCAACCGTGCCCGACTCTGCCATTGCTTTGACATCATCTTCGGTCATGTACTCTAAATGGTCGGCCGACAAAGCATGATAACGTGCTGCCAAGCTTGAACCACCTAGCGATGAGAGCTGCTCAGCATGAAGCTTAACGGGCAAACCTAATGATTGTGCTGTTTTAAAAACACGTTCAACCTGAGCTGGTGAAAATGCCAAATGCTCGCAGAAAGCATCAACTGCATCGACTAAACCTTCAGCATGTAGTTTAGGCAACATCTCTGTACAGATATGCTCGATATAAGCATCGCTTTGGTCTTTGTACTCTGGCGGTAACGCATGTGCAGCCAAGCAAGTGCTTTTTACCGTCATTGGTAAAGCTTCACCAATTTGACGGATCACACGCAGCATCTTGCGCTCATTTTCGTAATTGAGTCCGTAGCCAGATTTGATCTCGATGGTTGTAACGCCGTCTTTTTGCATACAGCGAATACGTTTAAGTGCTGAGCTTAGTAATTGTTCTTCGCTTGCTTCACGTGTTGCACGAACTGTACTGGCAATGCCGCCACCGCTTGCAGCAATTTCAGCATAGCTCACACCTTGCAAGCGTTTTTCAAACTCAACACTACGGTTGCCACCAAAAACACTATGCGTATGACAGTCGATCAACCCCGGGGTTACCCAAGCGCCATTTAAGTTAACTGTTTCGGAATAAGTGTCGGCAGGAAGTTGTTGTTGTTTTCCAATCCAGTGAATCAGATGCCCTTCTGTGACTATTGCTGCATCTTCAATATAGGAATATTGCCCATTTTGCATGGTCGCAATGTGGCAATTTTGCCAAAGTTTTTTCATTCGCCTTTCCTCAAAACTGCCCAACAGTAAAGCTATTGGGCAGTTGACTTGTTAGCTTTCTATCTCGATATTTTGCGGAATTGAATTAATTTGCTTTCCCGAATTTTGCTGAGGTTTGACCCAAATACGATAAGCGATCATTAACAGAACAAGCCATGTGATTCCCACATAAATTGCAGGGCGTGAATCTGGGAAATAACCCATCATGACTAAAATGAATACCATAAAACCAATTGCAAACGCAGGAGCATACGGCCAACCAATAACGGGGAAATCCAATGCCTTAATTTCAGCAGTAGACAACTTACGGCGCATCGCGACTTGCGAAAGCAAGATCATGAGCCACACCCAAACGGTTGCGAAAGTTGCAATTGAGGCAATGATCATGAATACATTTTCAGGAATCAGGTAGTTCAGCACTACACCAATTAATAGCCCCCCAGCCATAACCACTACAGTCATCCATGGCACACCATTACGTGATAATTTCTGGAAAACTCGAGGCGCTTGACCACGGTTTGCCATGCCATAAAGCATACGACCAGCACCAAATACATCACTATTAATCGCTGAAACAGCAGCAGTAATCACGACAATATTTAAAATTGTAGCTGCTGATTGAATGCCCAAATTCTCAAAAATCTGTACAAATGGACTACCTTGGCTACCAATTTGATTCCATGGGAAAATCGACATCAGTACAAAAATGGTCAACACATAGAAAAGTAAAATACGTACTGGAACTGCATTAATTGCTTTTGGTAAAGTGGTTTTCGGATCTTGTGATTCACCTGCTGTAATACCAATAATTTCGATACCACCGAAAGCAAATACAACCACAGATAAGCATGCAACTAAGCCGGCAATCCCATGCGGCATAAAGCCATCATAAATCCATAAGTTTTGAATACCCGGTACCACACTGCTATGGTCAGCATGGAAGCCGTAGAACATTAAACCGATTCCACCTAAAATCATGGCAACAATGGCGCTCACCTTGACAATAGAAAGCCAAAACTCGAGTTCGCCAAAGACTTTAACGTGAATGAGGTTAATTGCACCCAAGAACATAATCAGGGATAAAATCCAGATCCACCGTGGTACATCGGGATACCAGAACCCCATGTAAATACCAAAAGCAGTGACATCAGCCAACGCCACAATGATCATCTCAAAAACATAAGTCCAGCCTGTCGTAAAGCCAGCCAATGGACCAATGTACTGTGAAGCATAGTGGCTAAATGAACCAGAGACAGGGTTTTGGACAGCCATTTCACCCAATGCGCGCATAACGATATAAATTGCAATCCCTGCAACGATATACGCAAGTAATACTGAAGGCCCTGCCATTTTAATGGCAGTTGCCGAACCATAGAAAAGCCCAGTTCCAATTGCTGAGCCCAATGCCAAGAAACGAATGTGGCGGGGGTTTAAAACCCGCTGTAGTGTGGGGGTTTGTGGCATTATAATCTCCAATCCTTGAGGATATTTAGTTAGATTCGGCCACTCCATGTGACCGTTTTATCAATCACACTTCAGATAAACTAGGGAGTAGTTTTGGAATAATTAACTCGTTTAAGCAGCCGCTTGAGAGTAATTCACTTGCTTGCTCAATATCAGGAGCAAAGAAACGGTCTTCACTGTAGTAAGGCACTTGAGCGCGCAAGATTTTACGAGCTTGTTCAAGTTTAGGCGAGCTTTTTAGGCCTTCACGGAAGTCTAGACCCTGACAAGCGCCTAACCATTCAACAGCTAAAATGCCACGGACGTTGTCAGCCATATACCAAAGACGTTTACCCGCATTCGGAGCCATTGATACATGGTCTTCTTGGTTGGCAGAAGTCGGTAAGCTATCAACACTTGCTGGATGAGCAAGCGCTTTGTTGTCACTTGCAAGAGCAGCAGCGGTTACCTGAGCAATCATAAAGCCCGAGTTAACACCACCATTTGCCACCAAGAACGGTGGAAGTTGCGACATGTGACGGTCCATCATCATTGAAATACGACGTTCAGACAATGAACCAATTTCTGCAATTGCTAATGCTAAATTATCAGCCGCCATTGCAACAGGTTCTGCATGGAAGTTACCACCAGAAATCACGTCACCTTGTTCAGCAAAAACAAGCGGATTATCAGATACAGCATTTGCTTCAATTTCTAATACTTCAGCAGCCTGACGGATTTGGGTTAAACATGCGCCCATCACCTGTGGTTGGCAACGTAAAGAGTATGGGTCTTGAACTTTGCTACAGTCTTCGTGTGAATGTGCAATTTCACTCGAGTCTGTTAATAGATCACGATAAGCCGCAGCCACATCAATTTGGCCACGTTGACCACGTACTTCATGAATACGCGCATCAAATGGTGCACGTGAACCCAGCATTGCTTCAACGCTTAAGCCACCACAAACAGTTGCAGCGGCAAATAAATCTTCCGCTTCAAATAAGCCGCGTAAAGCATAAGCCGTTGAAACTTGTGTACCATTTAAAAGTGCTAAACCTTCTTTAGCTGCTAAAGAAATTGGTTCTAAACCTGCAACTTTTAAAGCTTCAACTGCTGGTAACCATTCACCTTTATAACGCGCCTTACCTTCACCAAGTAACACTAAAGACATGTGTGCAAGTGGTGCCAAGTCACCTGAAGCGCCTACTGAACCTTTCAGTGGAATGTGTGGGTAAACTTCGGCATTAATTAAAGCCAACAAAGCATCAATCACTTTACGGCGAATACCAGAGAAACCACGCGCCAAGCTATTTGCTTTCAATAGAATAATTAAACGAACCATTGCATCATCAAGTGCTTCACCTACACCTGCTGCATGCGAAAGAACCAATGAACGCTGTAATTTTTCTAAATCTTCAGGAGCAATTTTGGTTGAAGCAAGTAAGCCAAAGCCTGTATTAATGCCGTAAGCTGTACGTCCTTCATTTACAATTTTCTCAACGCAAGCCACGCTTGCATTAATTGCAGATGAAGCACTTTCATCTAATTTAACTTTGATCGGGTTGAGGTACGCTTGACGTAAATCGGCTAAGGTTAGTTTTCCCGGTTGGATTAATAATTCCATGTTGGCTTCCTAATTTTTTGCACTATATTCTGCTGAGACGGTGCTTTTCACAATTGCAAAAAGCACCGCCAGTTCTTCCGTGTATTTTTATTGCGTGATCATTGGCAAGTGTAGGCCTTGCTCTTTCGCACAGTTAATTGCAATTTCATAACCTGCATCGGCATGACGCATAACACCTGTTGCAGGGTCATTGGTCAGTACGCGAGCAATACGTGCAGCAGCTTCATCTGTACCATCACACACAATCACAACGCCTGAGTGTTGAGAGAAGCCCATACCTACACCACCACCGTGATGTAAAGACACCCAAGTTGCGCCGCCTGCTGTATTAAGCAAAGCGTTTAATAAAGGCCAGTCTGATACTGCATCTGATCCGTCTTGCATTGCTTCAGTTTCACGGTTTGGACTTGCAACTGAACCTGAGTCTAAATGGTCACGCCCAATCACAACTGGAGCTGATAATTCACCGCTACGAACCATTTCGTTAAATGCCAAACCAAGTTTTGCACGTAAGCCTAAACCTACCCAGCAAATACGCGCTGGTAAACCTTGGAAGCTAATGCGTTCACGTGCCATGTCTAACCAGTGATGTAAATGCTCATCATCAGGAATTAACTCTTTAACTTTGGCATCTGTTTTATAAATATCTTCTGGGTCACCAGAAAGCGCTGCCCAACGGAATGGACCAATACCACGGCAGAACAATGGACGGATGTATGCAGGTACGAAGCCTGGGAAATCAAAAGCGTTTGCTACACCTTCTTCTTTCGCCATTTGACGGATGTTATTACCATAGTCAAAAGTTGGAACACCCATTTTTTGGAAATCAAGCATCGCTTGTACGTGCTTCGCCATCGACTGTTTTGCAGCTTTTACAACAGCTTCTGGTTCAGTTTTCGCACGTGCACGGTATTCATCCCAAGTCCAGCCTACTGGTAAGTAGCCATTTAGTGGATCATGTGCACTTGTTTGGTCAGTTACCATGTCTGGACGTACACCACGGCGTACAAGCTCAGGTAAAATTTCAGCAGCGTTACCATGAAGCGCAATTGAAATTGCTTTACCTTCTTTCGTATAACGGTCAATACGCGCTAAAGCATCGTCTAAGTCAGTCGCTTGTTCATCTACATAACGGGTACGTAAACGGAAATCGATACTTGCTTGTTGGCATTCAATGTTTAAAGAACACGCACCTGCAAGTGTTGCAGCTAAAGGCTGAGCACCACCCATACCACCTAAACCAGCAGTAAGCACCCAACGACCTTTTAAATCACCGTTATAGTGTTGACGGCCTGCTTCAACGAAAGTTTCGTAAGTACCTTGTACAATGCCTTGGCTACCAATATAGATCCATGAACCTGCTGTCATTTGACCGTACATTGCCAAAGCTTTAGCGTCTAATTCGTTAAAGTGTTCCCAGTTTGCCCAGTGCGGTACAAGGTTTGAGTTTGCAATTAAAACGCGTGGTGCATCTTTATGAGTTTTAAACACACCTACTGGTTTGCCTGATTGAACCAATAAAGTTTCATCAGTTTCAAGATTTTTTAGCGTATCTACAATTTTGTCGAAACATTCCCAGTTTCGTGCTGCACGGCCAATACCACCGTATACAACCAACTCTTTCGGGTTTTCTGCAACGTCCGGATCAAGGTTATTCATCAACATACGTAATGGAGCTTCAGTTAACCAACTTTTAGCCGTCAATTCAGTGCCGCGTGGCGCACGAATTTCTACATCACGAAATTTTGTTGTCATTGTTGTCACGGTCGGACTCCTTCCTTTGAGCTTACATCAGCAGAACATCACTTGTCTCTGCATTTGTATAGTAATGTATTAACTTGTATATACATCCATATACTACACAAATATTTTTCGGCGTGAAGAGGGTGACTGATATTTTTTTAATAAAATTCAATAAACTTATGAATTAAATTAATTTATTTTTATATCAGGTATAAAAAAAGCACATGTCTTTTCAGTAGACATGTGCTTTTGAATAAGCAAATTACTTAATTTTTAACGTTGAATTAGCTCAATAACATAACAACTTTTTGCTTGAGTTTGAGTAAAATGAACCGATGTTACCCCAGTATTTTTTTCAATTTTTAAAGTCTCATTAGCAGCAATCTGAACGGAATGATCATCAACGTTCACTTCCGTTTCACTACCCTGATTAAAAATGAAAATCAGGTCTGCCGAACTGATAAATGCCTGCTCCGCTGCATCATTCAACCACTGAAAACGAGCATGAAACTTTGCAGGATCATAAATTAAATTTAAATCTCGAATTGCACCGTCGACCAGTTCACTTTGGACCTGATTCTCGCCATGGAAAGCAAAAATATCACCTTGGTTCAGCGTTTTGGCAGGAAGATCATCGACATGCAGCACCATACCCTTCCCATCAAGAACGCTAATAATGCGCTGCTTATTGGGAAATAGCGAAAATGGCCCAGAAGTGGTCACATCTGCCATCGAAATACGCCAGTCAAAGTCAGCCTCACCTAGGCTTCGAGCAATTTCTAAAGTAAAGCCTGCACCGTTTTTCCAAAGCATTTTTGTATATTGATCGGCCCTGATCAATTCAATCATGGATTAAATTTCCCTTCGAGATAGTAGCGGCTACCCGGATAGATCAAACGCGCACTTGAAATGAGTTGTTTGTTTGACCATGTGCGGCGGCGAATGAGTAAGCATGGCTCAGCTTTAGTAATCTTTAACCACTTACACTCTTGAGGAGATGCTAAAACGGCCTCAACAATATGCTCGCCTTCTGTCACGGGAGCTTTTGCCATGAGGTAAGCATTTGGGGTAATGGTTTTAAAATCTTGTTCTAAATAATCTGGAATCAGTGCTGCATCAACTAAACGATCTTCGACCTGAACAGGTACATCATTTTCATAATGCACAATAATCGAATGAAATAATCTTTGCCCTTCACGAGTCTGCATTAACACGCTTTGCTCTGCATTTGCATAAACTTGTTCTAGGACTAAAACTTCAGCGTGGTGCTTATGGTTTCGTGCAATAATCTCATCGGCAATATTATTAATTTGAAAAAGTGCAGTTCGGCCTTGCCCTTCAGCTACGAAAGAACCAACGCCCTGAATTCGCACAAGTAAACCCTCAGTCGTTAACTCACGTAGCGCACGGTTTACCGTCATACGGCTACAGCCGAGTTGATTAACCAGTTCACTTTCCGAAGGAATTTTTTTATTTACAGCCCACGAGCCTTCATAAATCTTTTGTGAAATCAGCTGTTTGACGCGTTGATATAAAGGAACTGGACTATCAGCTTCAATCGAAAGCTCAGCATGTTCTTGTTTTGATGTTCTGGGCATAACAAATACTCAAAAAGGCGGCAGGCAAAAAAGTATTTTAGTTGACATGCTATGTATATACAACCACATACAACATGTTAATTTATGAAATAAATAGATTTTAAAAAGTTTAAAAAATAAACATAGCTCGATAAGAGCTAATTTAAAGTTTTATGTAGAGAAATTCAAATATATTAGGATTTTATCAATATTTATTTAATAGTTATTTCTGCTAAGCCAGTGCCCCATCCAAGAAAACAAAAATATCATTTTTTCGGGTTTACGAAATGATGCTTAAAACTTTTATTTAAAATAACTGATCGATAGTATTCTTCTGCCACACAGTATATTAATAAAACTGGAAGCACATCGAATGCGTAATTATAAAATAGATATTCTTCGAGGAATCTCTATCCTTTTGGTTCTTTTACATCATTTTAATATTCCCTATAAACTTAAAGATACATGGTTAGGTTTTGATTTTTTAGGTGAAGCATTTAGCACAGTCATCGCAAGAAACGGAAATTATGGCGTCACCATGTTTTTTGTGATTTCGGGTTTTTTAATTACTCATCACACTTTAAAACGAGACAAACAATTTTCTGCAATTAACCTCAAGCATTTTTATATCCGACGGGCAGCACGTATTTTACCGTGTCTGGTATTACTCATTTTTGGGGTAAGCATACTCGGTTCGTTTGACTTAAAACCCTTTATGAACCAAGCCCCGAATGGCATTGAGGTTTCCTATCCACTAACAATTTTTGCAGCTTTAACCTTCTGGATGAATATCCTGATTATTAAATTTGGTTGGGTAAACTATGCTTTGGGGGTGTTGTGGTCACTCTCTGTAGAAGAAGTTTTTTACTTTGTTTTTCCATTATTGTGTCTACTTACGCGTAGTAATAAGGTCTTTGTTGCTGTACTAATTGGCGTGATTTTATATGGGCCTTATTTTAGGTCTCTCCATTTTGGAGAAGAAAGCGGTGCCTATTTATATCACTATTTTTCGAGTTTTGATGGTATAGCAATTGGCTGTTTAACTGCCATTTTCTCTCATAAATATCAGCCAAATTGGCCCTATAAAAAACCTCTTTCGTGGTTGATTATTTTGAGTATGACCGCTCTATATTTATATGCGCCAATTAAAGAAGTCAGTACATGGGGTATCAGCTTATTTGCTTTTGCTACAGGTCTACTCATTTTGTGTTTTCAGCATCCTTCCGAAACACAGGCGCATAACCTATTGACCAAAGTGATGGTCTGGTTGGGGCAAAGAAGTTATGAAACTTATTTGTTTCATCTGGTTGTGCTGGGCCTTATGAAGGTTGCTTTTATTCCGGCTCAAACTGACTCTAGCATCAAAATTATGCTTTTAATTGGCTATCTGATTTTAACTTTCATCATTAGCGCAGCAATTGAAAAATATTATTCCACCCCACTTAACACCTACATTCGAAAGGTTTTCATTAAAGATAAATCATAAAAAAAAAGCCCCTTTTAAATAGGGGCTTTTTTAATTAAGCAATCAACATGGTTTCATCATCTTGCTTAAAAGGGTTCGACCAGCTCTGCCAAGCTTGTGGACCTAAAGCCATTTCTTCATCATTTAATAAACAACGGTCTAAGCGTTCTATTAAAGCTTGCTCATCCATTTGCATACCAATTAATACCAGCTCCTGACGTGCATCACCTGTGCGGGCATCCCAATTTTTCTTAATTTGTTCAATGCTGGCTAGGTCACTCGGCCAATCTTCTTCTGCAACGGCGGCCCACCAATAACCTGCCAAGCCGTGTCGAGCCATTGCACCTGCTTGTGACCATGAATAAGCCAATGTCGGTTCGGCAGCCAACCAGAAAAAGCCCTTAGAACGCACGACTCCCGGCCATTCAGCCTGAACCAAATCATAAAAACGCTCTGGATGGAAAGGTCGGCGAGCGCGGTAAACAAAGCTACTGATTCCATACTCTTCAGTCTCTGGCGTATGCTCACCACGTAACTCTTTTAACCAACCTGGTGCTTGGGCAGCTTCATCAAAATCGAATAATTGCGTATTTAAAATTTTATCTAAGGCAATCTTTCCAAATTGAGCAATTTCAATTCGGGCACGCGGGTTTAGAGTTCTTAAAATGGCGATAAGCTGGTCTTGCTGAGCCCGATCAATCAGATCAATTTTATTCAGCACAATCACATCACAAAACTCGATTTGATCAATGAGAAGATCGACTACAGTTCTTTCATCTTGCTCGCCTAATGACTCACCACGTTGTTGCAGTGAGTCGACTGAACTGTAGTCTTTAAGAAAGTTAAAAGCATCGACTACCGTAACCATGGTGTCGAGTCGAGCAAACTCATTGAGTGAGTTTCCATCTTCATCTTCAAAGGTAAAGGTTTCTGCAACAGGCAGTGGTTCAGAAATGCCAGTTGACTCAATCACCAATTGGTCAAATCGTCCTTCATCAGCTAGCCGTTTAACCTCAACCAATAAATCTTCACGTAACGTACAACAGATACAGCCATTACTCATTTCAACCAGCTTTTCATCCGTTCTTGAAAGCTCTGCCCCACCTTCACGTACTAATGCAGCATCAATATTCACCTCAGACATATCATTGACAATCACGGCAATACGGCGGCCTTCACGATTATTTAAAATATGGTTGAGTAATGTGGTTTTTCCTGCACCCAAAAAGCCTGATAAAACAGTGACGGGAAGCTTGGCAAATGAGTTGGCGATTGCAGTGCGCATGGCTTGATCTCTTCGAATAATATTTAAACTGATCATGGCTGGCCATCTAGGTATGGCCAGATCACAGGCGTAATCTATTTCTAAACCACAATAATGTTATGTTATAACATAACTATTGATCAAGTTTTTATTCCGCTTTTGTTTAAATCAATTTACTTAGTCGTTGAAAAAATTGCTTTTATAGTCCCTGACAAATTGAGGTTTTGTAGTGATGGTCAGGTCCCCATGCACGGAATCCTTGGCTATCAATATGAATTTGCCCTGAAGCATAAACACCTAGTCCCATATTAAGCGCTTGACCTTTTGTCGCCCAGAACTGACAAAGTTTGGTTTTGGTTTGCTGAATATTGAATTGGTCTAAATCGGTAGGCTGTTCTGGCCCAATTCTAAAATCAAGCGCTGCATTAAAGACATGTCGGGAAGCATCAGCACCACCTGCACAGCGGTTTAGAGATAATGCTCGGTAGACCGAAGTCACTTCAAAATCATTAATTACACCATCCTCAACTAACGCTTTTAAAATGCTAAGCGTCGGAACAATATTGGACCAAATCTCGCGTGGTGGCACCGCGTAAGGCTCAACTCCACATTTTTGCCAGTCTCGAGCTGAGCTTAATAATTCATGGTCTGGCACTAAATCGGCAAGACCCTTTTGTTTAAGAAATTGCTTGTAAGCTTGCACAGACTGACGATGATCTGCTGTTGCTAACCATGCAACATACGCCTCAGGCTGAGGCTTTATTCTGACCACTGTTTTTGTAGGTTGAGGTAAAGAGGTCTGGTTGTGCAGAGGGATTGTTGGCTTGGGAGTTTGAGTGCTACACGCTGTGAGAGATAATAAAATTAAACCGAAATAACGCTTCATAAATATGCTCTATCTTCACCAAAAATGGGAAAATTGCTCATCATCAAATTAATGAAATGTTATATTATAACAATAATAAAATCCTTTAATTTCTGTTGCTAAATTTTAAAAATAAAAAAGGACGTATGAGATACGTCCTTTTTTAAATACAACTCAATAATTTATTAAATATCTGCTTCTAAGGCAGGTACAGACTGCTCAGCTTTTAATTTTCGGCGTTTAAATTGGTAAGCCACCATCAAACACAAGATCCAGCCAGGAATCATCATGACCGCAACACGCATATCTGGTGTTAAAGACATCACGACCAAAATACCCAGCATAAACAGTATGCATAGATAGTTGCTAAACGGATACATAAAGCTTGGGAACTTCGTTGTTTGCCCTTGGCGCTGCATATATTTGCGGAATTTTAAATGCGTCCATGAAATTACAACCCAGTTAATTACAATCGCTGCAACCACAAGCATCATGAGTAAACCAAATGCTTTTTCAGGGAAAATATAATTTAACAGTACACATAAAATAGTGACTGCCGCAGAAAGGATCACTGCGTTGGTTGGAATACCGCGTTTATTAATACGTGCAAATACTTTTGGTGCATTTCCTTGTTGTGCAAGGCCTAATAACATACGGCTACTGCAATAACTTGTCCCGTTATAAACTGAAACCGCAGCGGTCAAAATCACAAAGTTCAATAACGTTGCTATGCCTTGGCTATCTAAAGAAGCAAAGACCATTACAAACGGGCTTCCGCCTTGTGCCATTTGGTTCCATGGGAACAGCGAGAATAAAACAAAAAGCGTCGCAATGTAGAAAATCAAAATACGATAAATAATTTGATTCACAGCTTTAGGTAAAGTTTTATCAGGGTCACGTGCTTCAGCTGCAGTAATACCGAAAAGCTCAATACCACCAAAAGCAAAAATAATGACCGCCATTGCCATCACTAAGCCTTCAACACCGAACGGGAAGAAACCGCCAAGTGCCCAAAGGTTTGAAATGCTTGCCTGTGGACCTGCTGTGCCTGTTGCAAGTAGATATGAACCAAAGCCAATCATTGCAAGAATCGCTAAGATTTTGACAATAGAAAACCAAAATTCCATTTCGCCAAAAAACTTAACGTGTAGCAGATTAATGCCATTAATTAAGACAAAGAAGGCTAAAGCAGATGCCCACGTCGGGATTTGCGGCCACCAATATTGAATGTAAAGACCAATTGCGCTTAGTTCTGCCATACAGACGAGTACATTGAGTACCCAATAGTTCCATCCTGACATGAACCCTGCAAATGGTCCCCAATATTTGTAGGCAAAATGACTAAAAGATCCACTAACTGGCTCTTCTACCACCATTTCACCAAGCTGACGCATCATTAAAAAAGCAATAAATCCTGCAATGGCATAACCGAGGATGACCGATGGACCTGCTAATTTAATCGATTGTGATATACCAAGAAAAAGCCCTGTGCCAATCGCCCCACCCAATGCAATAAGCTGGATGTGCCGATTACTCAAACCATGTTTCAGGTTTCCTTGCTCTTGTGCTGACATATGATTATTCTCATCCGTGTCACGTAATTTTTTTCCAATAAATTACGTATATCATAAATTGATCAAACTTTCATAGAGATTCATGAAAAAATAATTGCGTGACTTTTCTCATGACCGCGAATGAAAACAGAAAATACAAGAAATGACAATTATTATGAAATGTGTAATTAAATTATGTATTGCGTAATTTGATGAATTCAGTATTATAGAGACATGAAGCAATTGGTTGTGCTCGGTCTATATCAAACTCATAAGACAAAAGATGATCTAAGCAAAGGTTAAAACTTATTGAGTAGCTCAGTCCTAGACCGAACTTTTATTTGTATAAGACCCGAGATAAAGACAAGGAAGCGAAAATGGAACAAAAACTAAACTCTTTTATTGAAGTTTCACCTCAATCAGATTTCACTATTCATAATTTGCCTTACGGTGTTTTTAGCAGAGCTAACGAAAGTGAGCGTCAAGTTGGTGTAGCTATTGGTGATTGGGTGATTGATCTCGCTGCTCTTGAAAAGCATGGTCTTTTAAAACTTTCAGAACAAGACACATACTTTAACCAGCCTACTCTGAATAAATTTATCGAGTCTGGAAAAGCCAACTGGTCAAAAGTTCGTAAGACACTACAGTCTCTTCTCTCGGTTGAAAATTTAACGCTTCAAGAAAATGAAGCATTGCGTCAGGAAGTTTTGGTTAAGCAAGACAGCGTTACTTTGCATTTACCACTTCAAGTATCTGGTTATACCGATTTCTATTCTTCTAAAGAACATGCCACCAATGTAGGCTGTATGTTCCGCGACCCTAAAAATGCTTTACTGCCAAACTGGACTGAATTGCCTGTTGGTTATAACGGCCGTGCTAGCTCTGTTGTCGTCAGTGGCACTCAAGTCGTGCGTCCATCTGGTCAAATTAAACTTCCAAATGAAGAGCGCCCAGTTTTCTCAGCTACGCGTAAACTCGATTTCGAACTTGAAACAGCATTTGTTATTGGTAACCCAACAGAGCTTGGCCAGCCGATCTCTATTGAAAATGCTTGGGATCATATTTTTGGAGTGGTATTACTCAATGACTGGTCAGCACGCGATATCCAGCAATGGGAATATGTGCCTTTAGGCCCTTTCAATTCAAAATCATTTGCTAGTGCCATCTCACCTTGGGTAGTCACACTTGAAGCACTTGAGCCATTTAAAGTGGAAGGCCCAAAACAAGAGCCTAAACCTTTAACGTATTTACAAGAAAATATCGCGAATAGTTATGACATTAATTTGAGTGTTGAAATTCAAAGCCCGAAATCGGCACAAGCTGACGTGATTTGCCAAACTAATTTCAAATATATGTACTGGTCTATGGCTCAGCAGCTCACTCACCACACCATTGGCGGCTGTAACGTTCAGGTTGGTGATTTAATGGGTTCAGGTACTATTTCAGGTTCTACACCAGATTCGTATGGCAGCTTGCTTGAGCTTACATGGAACACCACCAAGCCTTTAACACTTGCCAATGGTGAAACTCGTGGTTTCTTGCAAGACGGCGATACACTCATTATGAAAGGTCACTGTGAGAAAAATGGTATTCGCATTGGCTTCGGTGAAGTTCGAAATACAGTCCTTCCTGCATTAAATTTCGATTTTGCAGAAACTTCGGAGCCTGACTATGAAGCTGTATAGTTACTTTCGTAGCTCTGCAGCCTACAGAGTACGGATTGGTCTAAACATTAAAGGTTTAGCTTATGAGACTGTTCCAGTTCATCTGGTAAAAAATGAACAGCAAAGCGAAGACTATTTAAAGTTAAACAGTAGTGCTCTAGTTCCGACTTTAATTGACGGCGATTTAACCTTGTCTCAATCGTTAAGTATTTTGGAATATCTAGATGAGCAATATCCAGAAACCAAACTACTTCCAAGTGATGTGCAAGAGAGAGCAAAAGTTCGCGCTTTTGCTCAAGCAATCGCTTGCGATATTCATCCATTAAATAACTTACGCGTACTGAAATATTTAAAAAATGACTTAAATGTTTCAGATGAGCAGAAAAATTATTGGTATCAGCACTGGATTATTGAAGGCTTTCAAAATCTCGAACAGCAACTTCAAGATTCAAATGGACAATTTTGCTTTGGACAACAAGCAACTATTGCCGATTGCTGCCTGATTCCACAGGTCTACAACGCGAAACGCTTCAAGATTGATTTATCTGCGTTTCCAAAAATTGAATCGATTTATCACCATTGTTTGTCTATCCCAGCCTTTTATAACGCGGCGCCAGAACAACAACCAGATTGGGAATAGTAAAAAGGAGTTTTAATATGACATTTGCTATTAAAAAAATACATCACGTTGCATATCGTTGTAAGGATGCGAAAGAAACTGTTGAGTGGTATAAAAAAATGCTCAATATGGACTTTATTTTAGCTTTTGCTGAAGACCATGTGCCGTCAACTAAAGCCTTTGACCCATACATGCATTTATTCTTAGATGCTGGTCAAGGCAACGTTTTAGCATTTTTTGAATTGCCAACTCAACCAGAAATGGGTCGAGATGAAAATACTCCGCAATGGGTACAACATATTGCTTTTGAAGTTGAAGACTTAAATGCGTTGATGGCTGCCAAGCAACATTTAGAAGAAAATGGTGTGAAAGTTTTAGGCGTAACCAACCATGGTATTTTCCACTCAATTTACTTCTTCGATCCAAATGGCCATCGTTTAGAACTGACTTATAACGATGCTCATGCTGAAGAAAAAATTGCAAAAATTACAGAAGAAATGAAAGCTGAAATGCTAGAGGAATGGAGCAAAACCAAACGCGCTCCGCACCATACTCATTTCTTGCATGAAGAAGAGTTAGGAACCTAATTTTTAAAGAGCGTAATAAAAAATCGGCATTGATTAGAATTGTTTTAAGAGCAGTTCTATATCAATGCCGATTTATATTATTTAAAACCGCTAAATTTCTAGAAAATTGCGCTATAAATAAGAGCATAGTGATTTAAAAAAATTGTTGGTTATTAAACATGTCAATTTCGCTAATAGAAAAAGGTGATTTCTATTTTTCACTAGGCTCAGGCATGATGTAAAACGCGCCAATTTCAATTTATGTTTTGATCGTCACTGTTTAACAGCTGAAGTAAATTTATTAAGGGTATTTAAATGATTGAAGAAAAAGTATCTGGGGGGGTTCAATCACTTGAAGTCGGTTTATCTGTACTAAACGCCCTTTTGGAACACAATCAACCTATTATTCTCAAAGATCTGTCTAGCAAGCTAGAAATGCATCCTGCCAAGGTTCACCGCTATCTGGTCAGCCTTATTCGCATGGAATATGCAAAACAGCTTGATGATGGGCAATATGCTTTAGGTGATCAGGCATGGCGCTTAGGTCTCAACTGTGTCCAGCATAGCGACACACTACAGCTGGTACAGCATTTAATTTACGACCTACAAAACAAAATTGGTTGCGGTATACAAATTAGTAAATGGTCACCAAAAGGCCCTGTCGTGGTTCAGTCGATTGAATCAAACCACCCTATTTCGATTGTCACTAAAGTCGGCTCGATTATGCCTTTAGTCAATTCTGCTGCTGGACGTTTATTTGCTTCTTATCTTCCAGAACATTTTGTTCGTCCCTTAATGGAAGCAGAATGGCAAAAGCATCAGGAACTTGGTCTGCACATCGCACCGCAAAACTGGCACGCATTTACAGAGCTTAAAGACACCATTCGCCAGCAACAAATGTCGGCAGCGAAAGGTGATTTACTGACAGGAATTAATGCGGTGGGTTTACCTGTGTTTAATTCAAACCAAAGCATTGAGTTTTGTATTGTCGCACTAGACAGTGAAATGTTTTTACCAGTCGACCCTCACAGTAAAACGATTGAAATCTTGAAAAATGAAGTGCAGCTCATCAATCAATATATTAAAAGCCGCTAATCAATAGCGATAAAAAAACCAAGAGATCAAACTCTTGGTTTTTTTAGATCAGGAATAAAGCTCAGCTTATTTATTTAGTTTCTAATACACCACGGCGAATCTGGTCACGTTCAATCGACTCAAATAACGCCTTGAAGTTACCTTCACCAAAGCCGTCATCATCTTTACGTTGAATAAATTCAAAGAAAACTGGACCAATCATGTTTTCAGAGAAAATTTGCAATAACAGCTTTTTCTGACCGTCTTTAGTATTACCATCAAGCAAAATACCGCGCTGTTTTAATTCATCAGTCGGTTCACCATGCTCAGGTAAACGATCTTCTAGCATTTCATAATACGTATTTGGCGGCGGAGTCATGAATTTCAGACCAAGGCCTTTTAACTTATCCCAAGTCGAGATTAAGTCATCACAAATAAACGCGATATGCTGAATACCTTCGCCATTAAAGTCAGAGAGGAACTCTGCAATTTGGCCGTTTCCTTTGTCTGAATCTTCGTTTAGCGGAATACGGATCTTACCGTCTGGTGCTGTTAATGCTTTAGACGTTAAACCTGTATATTCGCCTTTAATATCAAAGTAGCGAATTTCTTGGAAGTTAAAGATTTTCTCATAGAAGTTTGCCCAATACTCCATACGGCCTTTGTAGACGTTATGAGTTAAGTGGTCAATCTCGTTTAAACCTGCCCCTACTGGACGTTTCTCAGCATCATCAAAGAAAACAAAGTCATTTTCATAAATATCACGGTCAACTAAAAAGATTGGCATACCACCAATACCTTTGATTGCCGGGATGTTGAGCTCCATTGGCCCAACTTTTGAATACATTGGTTCAGCACCAAGCTCTACTGCTTTTTGGAAAGCTTTTGCTGCATCACGTGTTTTAAAACCCATCGCACAAGCAGATGGACCATGTTCATTAAAGAAGAATGAAGCATAAGATTCTGGCTGATAATTCAGGATAATATTGATATTTCCTTGACGCCATAAGTACGCTTCTTTCGATTTATGCTTGGCTACTTTTGAAAAGCCGATTGTTTCAAAAACTGGATCTAATTCATTTTCTTTTGAAACAAACTCAATAAATGCAAAACCGCATAATTCTAATGGGTTCTCTAAAATATCCATCTAGTTTCCCTCTGGTGATTACCTGTTCCGTTTATCTCTATTGCTGATGAACTCAGCTCCTTTCTCTATAGAATACGTTGCTATTGGGTGAGTATTTGAACCGTCAAATTGGCTTAACCCAACGCATCCTATGAGAAAAAAACGAGTCATTAAAATGAAGATATGATGAGCGTAGAGCTTTTAATGATTAATTTCCGTTCCATGTGGTGTTTATTTTCCATACACACTGTCCTTTGTTATCTAAAAGTACGATTGAGATTTTTCAATAAACCTTTAAAAATCGTCTTTTCCTAAAAATCATTTATAGATTTATGGAGACCAACATCCTTGTTGGATCTCCAATGGCCATTTACCTTGAATTAGATGCTACTAAAAACAATTAAATTATGCAATACATAACTTAATTATGAATTGCATAATTTTAGTAATCTTTTAGTTTGCCTGTTTTTAAAATCAATTGTCATATTCGATATTCTGTTTATGATTCTTTATCTTCAAAAATCTCTCTTGCTTTGAGTTTGGAAAACTATGCTTTTAGTCAGCGCATGTTTAATTGGTGAACCTGTTCGATATGATGGTAAATCCTGTCCAAATACCCGACTTAAGCAGCTATTAATCAATAAAAAAGCCCAAGCATTATGCCCAGAGCTATTAGGTGGTTTTACCACTCCCCGTTTACCTGCAGAAATTGTGGGCGGAACAGGTCAAGATGTGCTTGATGGCAAAGCAAGAATTACTGATTTATCTGGTTTAGATGTGACAGAGTTATATTTAAAAGGTGCTTACCGCACCCTAGAAGTTGCACAGCAAATAAAAGCGACTTGTGTGGTTTTAAAAGAGAATAGCCCATCTTGTGGTAGCCAAAAAATTTATAACGGTACTTTTCAAGGTGAGAAAATTACGGGAGTTGGAATCACCACGGCGCTTTTGCAGCGCCATGGCTTTGAAGTAATTTCTGAAAATGAGATTGAAGATTGGTTAGTAGAACATCCTCTTTAAGAGTGTGTTGATCTACCTAATCAAAAACCTCTTAATTGTTTTCTAAAATGGAAACAGATGGCACTCATTAGACAAGCCACTAAATAACTTATGGCAGCCATCCACCAGAAGCCATAAATTCCCATCGCAGAAATCGAGATATCCTGCCAATGCAGTCCTTTGTAGGCCATCCACCAACCACCGCCTAATCCGAAACATAACACCACGACCAAGAAAATCAGCATTGGTAAAATCGACACATCCCAACAACGCAGCAAAGAGGTCAATAACGTCATTAAGCCATCTAGAAAGTGAGACATACAGACAATCAACAGCAGTGATGCTGCCAAAATCTGCACAGCCAAATCATCTGAATAGAACGTGACAATTAAATCCCGTTCCAACCATAAACACAGGGACAAACTGCCACTCACTGCCATAATCACCCATATACTTTGTCTGGCAATTTTGTTCGCTTCTTGCATGTTCCCGCTGCCCATAGATCGTGACACCAAAATGCTATAAGCCGAGGCAATTGACGAAGGAAAAATAAACATGAAGCCGCCAGTACTCGCGACAATTTGATGTGCCGCTGACACCACACTCCCAAAAGGCAAAATCAGAATAGCAACCGAACAAAATGCAACGACGTCCATCAACGCCATGATCGCAGTCGGGATACCTATTTTTAAAATCATACGCAGACTTTGGCGGCTATCTTCAACTGACTGTTCGGGATGCTCAATAAAGATGTATCTTTTCTCCAGAAAAAACAGGTAGTAAACAGCCAACATAAACCACCGTACAATGAGAGTGGCTAACAAAGCCCCTATTGCACCAAGTGGCGGAATTGAAAATGAAGCGACACCATAAATCAAAAGATAGGACAAAATAATTTTAAGAATGAAGAAAATGCTATCTGATAGTAAAACCTTATGTGCATTTTCAGTGACCTGAGACAAAGCTGTAAATAAGCGCATCAATAAATGGGCAGGTAAAATAAATACCAAAGCCCAAATACAGTTTTTAGTAATTGAAATGACATGTTCAGATGCTCCAAACAATTTTGGTAAATCACGGAACAAGTAAAGCAAGCCAATACTCAGCAATGCCGAACATAACATCAGCCAGATGCCTTGAATAAAAATTTGACGAATGCGTGGTATGTCATGGCAACCATAAGCTTCTGAAAGCTTGAGCATCACACCTTGCAGAATCCCCATACCAATGACATAAACCACTGTATATAAAGATAAGGTCACCGATAATGCTGCTACATGATCGTTACTAAAATGCCCTACATAAGCAATATCAATCAATCCACTTAAAACTAGAATTAAATTGCTTGAGAGCATGGGAATAAATAATTTAAAAATCTGGTTCATCAAGGAAATGCCTTATTTTTCTTTACGATTTATACTCATATTCACGTTATTTTTAGTGCATCAATTCAAAGCAAAAGACATACCAGTTCTACCTTTAGCTCCCATAAAATGTGCTTTAAATGAAAAGGCCAAACTATTCGTTTGGCCTTCTTTTGTCATGTATGTTGTTTATACAGTTATTCTTGTTTGTGTTTACTTGCCCAATAAGTCGCAAGTGCAGGCCCAGAAATATTATGCCAAAGACTGAAAATCGCGCTTGGTACAGCTGTAATCGGAGAAGCAGCAAAATGGACTGCTGCAAGTGCAACACCTAAGCCTGAGTTTTGCATCCCCACCTCAATAGCAATCGCCTTACTGTCCGCATAAGGTAATTTAAAGAAACGCGCTGCGGTAAAACCTAATAAATATCCAAGCCCATTATGTAAGATCACCACAGCCAAAATAAGCAAACCCGACTGTAAAATTGCTGCTTTGCTTCCACCAATAATAGCTGCCACAATCGCTACAATTGCAATGACCGAAACTAAAGGCATGACTTGAATATAAGATTCGACCTGACGTTTAAGCCATGTTCTTAAAATCAAACCAACGATAATAGGTAGTAGCACCACCTGCAAAATCGAAATAAACATCGAAGCTGCATCAATCTTTAGCCATTGGCTGGCAAGCAGATAGAAAATCGCTGGTGTTAACACTGGTGCCAAAAGTGTTGATACCGATGTACAAGCTACCGATAACGCCACATTGCCTTTAGCCATATAGGTAATCACATTTGAAGCCGTTCCCCCTGGGCAACAACCCACCAAAATGACTCCAACCGCAATTTCAGGCGGTAAATTAAATAATTTACATAGAACATATGCTAAGCCCGGCATCACCACAAACTGCGCAACCACCCCAATCAATACCGCTTTAGGGCTTTGTAATACCCCTTTAAAGTCATCGACGGTCATGGTCATTCCCATACCAAGCATAATAATGCCCAAAATCCATGGAATGTACGCTTTGAGCCAGACAAAAAGTTCAGGTTGCCATAGCGCTAGCGCTGCAAAAACAATCACCCATAGGGCAAAAGTTTTTTGAATAAATTGGGTAAAGCGTAGGAATGCAGCCATACTTTCTATCCCTAAAATTAAAATATGAAAGTTAAAAATCAGAGCAATATAATTAGCGCTCACTCAACAGATCAATCGACTGAATACGGACAACACCTTGCTGCTGCATGGTTTGCCATGCTTGTTCTAACGAACCATTCAGATCAATCCCTTTACAAGCATCTTCAACCACTAAAGTTTTAAAACCTTGCTTAACTGCGTCTAAAGCAGTCCATGCTACACAAAAGTCCGTAGCAATTCCGACCACATAAACCGTATCAATACCGCGCTCTTTTAGATAACCCGTTAAACCCGTCGTTGTAGAGTGATCAGCTTCTATAAAAGCCGAGTAGCTATCAATATGAGCATGAAAGCCTTTTCGAATAATCAGTTGAGCTGTCGGAATATTTAAATCAGGATGAAACTCGGCATCTTGAGTACCTTGTACACAATGCTTAGGCCAAAGCACCTGTAGTCCATAGTCGAGTTCAATTGTTTCAAATGGCTGCTTGCCAAAATGATTGGCTGCAAAAGAGATATGATTATCCGGGTGCCAGTCCTGAGTCAGGACGACATTTTCAAAACAACCAGCAAGTTGGTTAATGGTTGGAATAATTGTATCGGCGTCGGCAACTGCTAAATTTCCACCCGGTGTAAAACCATTTTGTACATCAACTACGATTAAAACCGCATTTTGTAGTTGTTTATTCATTTTCATGTCATCTTCAATCCCAACTGGGAAATTGCATTCTATCTTGCCACAAAAAAAGCCCATATTAAGTAAGGCTCAGTCGAATCAAGCCGTATTGTTATGTTTACTAGGTATTCTTAGCGCGCAATAATGAAAACATCCTATCTTTTCCTCAAGTTTACATCGCGATTATCCGTTAGGCGTATTGTTCTTATGCGTCTGATCAGTCATAATTTGCATAATTGTCATTCAACAATCTGTTATTGTTAGAACTGGACAATCAAAATACTGCAACCATCCCACATTTTGTTTTTCTTACCTCAGATTCGGATGGATAAATAGGATATTTTTAAAAATGACTCAGCAAGCACAGACCATTCAAGGCTCAATCGTCGCAATCGTCACACCCATGTTGAAAGACGGCGGTGTAGATTGGAAGGGTCTTGAGAAGCTGGTTGAGTGGCACATAGAACAAGGTACAAACAGTATTGTAGCCGTCGGTACAACCGGCGAAGCCTCAACATTGAGCATGGAAGAGCACACACAGGTTATTAAAGAAATTATTCGTGTAGCCAATAAACGTATTCCAATTATTGCCGGTACTGGTGCAAACTCAACCCGTGAAGCAATCGAATTAACTAAAGCTGCTAAAGACCTCGGTGCTGATGCAGCTTTACTTGTAACACCATATTATAACAAGCCAACCCAAGAGGGCCTTTACCAACACTATAAAGCGATTGCTGAAGCTGTTGAATTACCGCTTATTCTCTATAACGTACCTGGTCGTACTGGCGTAGACCTTTCAAACGACACAGCTGTACGTTTAGCAGAGATCTCGAATATTGTTGGCATTAAAGATGCAACAGGTGATGTACCTCGTGGTAAAGCTTTAATTGAGGCATTAAACGGCAAGATGGCTGTGTACTCAGGTGATGATGAGACAGCATGGGAACTTATGCTTCTTGGCGCTGATGGTAATATCTCGGTTACTGCAAATATTGCACCTAAAGCAATGAGTGAAGTATGTGCTGTTGCGATTGCCAAAGATGAACAACAAGCGAAGACGCTTAACAATAAGATTGCAAATTTACACAATATTCTATTTTGCGAATCAAACCCAATTCCTGTGAAATGGGCACTACATGAGATGGGACTGATTGATACTGGTATTCGCTTACCACTCACTCCTCTCGCTGAGCAATATCGCGAACCTCTCCGCAATGCCCTAAAAGATGCGGGAATTATTTAATAAGAGCAATTTATGATGCAATTACGTCTTGGTTTAGTCCTTGCAGTTTCAGCCTTAAGTTTAGCTGGTTGTGGTCGCTTCGCAATTAATAATCACTCTTTAGATTATAAAAATGCCAAGCAACTTGCCCCGCTTGAGTATCCTGCCGATGCAACTGTACGACCAGCGACACCTTTGTATCCTGCACCAACTGTAGAACAGCGCGCTATCGATAACGCACCGAAGTTTGAAAATAAGCGTGGCAACCGCTATGCACTGCCACGCCCTGAACAAACGCAAGGTAATGCGACACTAGATGCCTCTGCTCAAACGACGACTGCGCTTGGACGTCCTCAGCTTGTGACTGACGGTAATAAAAACCCGTTGTTAAAAGTTGATGGAAATACAGCCGAGATCTGGCAATACACCAAAGCAACTTTAAGTACTTTAAATTTCAACATCATCGCTCAAGGCAGTAATCAAGCGACGATTAAAGTAAATGACAATACTTATGTGCTTAAACTTACTGGTGTAGGTTCTAGTCATACTCTTGCTCTATTTAATGTAGATAACACTTTTGCAAGCCCAGATGTGGCTACTGAAGTGCTAAACCAGATTTACCAAAATTGGCCAGCCTAGTCGTTTACTAGGCATTTTTTTTAAAAAGGTTCCCTCATGTTAAAACAAACCTTGCTCTATACTGGTAAAGCAAAATCTGTATATGAAACAGACAATGCCGACCATCTGATTTTAGTCTTTCGTGATGATGCCTCTGCGTTCAACGGCGAAAAAATCGAACAACTAGATCGTAAAGGCAAGGTGAACAACCGTTTTAACGCCTTCATCATGGAAAAACTTGCTGCTGCGGGTATTGAAACGCATTTTGAAAAATTGCTTTCTCCAACTGAAGTGCTTGTTAAAAAACTTCAAATGATTCCAGTTGAATGTGTAATTCGTAACTACGCAGCTGGTTCTCTATGCCGTCGCTTAGGTGTAGAAGAAGGTAAAGAGTTAACTCCTCCTACATTTGAATTGTTCTATAAAGATGACGGTCTAGGCGACCCAATGGTTAACGAATCTCAAGCGATTGCTTTAGGTTGGGCAACTGCTGAACAGTTAGAACAAATGAAAGTTTTAACTTATAAAGTAAACGATGTATTAAAAGCTTTATTTGCTGAAGGCAACATGATTTTGGTGGACTTCAAGCTTGAATTCGGTGTTTTCCATGACCGCATCGTGCTTGGTGATGAGTTCTCTCCAGACGGCTGCCGTTTATGGGATAAAGACTCTAAGAAGAAACTCGACAAAGACCGTTTCCGTCAAGGTTTAGGCGGTGTTGTTGAAGCTTATGAAGAAGTTGCTGCTCGTTTAGGCGTAGATTTATCTGACATCTAATCAGTAAAACTTCATAAAAAACCGGGCTAAAGCCCGGTTTTTTTATATTCAGCGCCATGCGCCCCAAACAATGTAGACAGATTTGTCTATTTCTATAAATTAACACTTGCATAAGCTTAATTTAAAACACTAAAATCTAAAAAAACACAAAGTACTTCACAATAATTAAATTTAAAAACTCGGGTGAACCTATGGAATTATCTAAGCTTGAAAAGAGATTAATGAATCATCCAATCCATTTTGGTGAAAATCCTTTGGTCTTATTAAACAACTTTAGTACTTCTGCCTTAAAACAAGGCTGGAGTCAGGCAGAGGTTGAATCTGTTATTGCTAAAGCCTCTCAAGGCGACTATATGGCACTCATCCGTACTTTAAGAGCTTATACTTTTCTTTGATTTTGTGATTGATGATCTGACCATTGTGCATTCGATTTATAAAAAGACACATAAAGCTGTTATGAATAGACTAGATTTATCCTGAACACTGCCTTAACAATAAATAAAACAATAAATATAAGATATTTATTCAGTGAGGAGTAAACCTGATGGACCATGAAATAGAGGAAAAGAAAATCGAGAAAACTTTAAGCTGGCGTGAAAAAATGGCAGTCGAAGAACATGAGAAACTGTCACCCCGTCTGGTTTATGAAATTATCCGCCGTGATGGTGCCGAAGAGCTTGATCGTCCAACAACTGCATTGATCTTTTCAGGGATTGCCGCGGGTTTAGTCATCAGTTTTTCATTTGTATTTAAAGCGATTATTGCTGCTTATCTCCCAGCTGATGCAGTCTGGACCGATTTAATCACTAATGTTGGTTATACCATTGGGTTCTTGATCGCTATTTTGAGTCACATGCAGCTCTTTACCGAGAATACTATCACCACAGTTGTGCCTTTATTTAATCCCTTTACTTTCGATAAATTACGAGCAGTGGGCCGCTTATGGGGCATTGTGATTCTATGCAACATCATTGGAACAGCTTTGGCGAGTTTATTTTTCCTAACTACTCACCTGTTTACGCCAGATATTGATAAAGCACTGGATGAACTCGCACATCATGTGGGCTCCTTTTCTGCCACTCAGAATCTGCTCAAAGGCATTATGTCAGGGCTGTTAATTGCTGCATTGGTCTGGATGTTGCCTTCAGTCAGTAATAAGTTTCTGCTCATCTTTTTCATGACGTATCTGATAGGACTGGGTGACTTTACCCATGTAGTGGTTGGTTCTACAGAAATGTCCTATCTGGTCTGGCAAGGAGAAGCTTCTATTAGCAAGTATCTGTTTACTTTCCTCATCCCTACCACTATCGGCAATATTATTGGCGGTACAGGCGTGTTTACTCTACTGATTTATGGTCAGGTCACTGAAGAGCTGGAATAGCATAAAGCAGGAACTATTGTTCCTGCTGCCATCTGCGTTGCTGTAAACGCTCACCTTCAACCTCACGCTTATTTCTTGCAGACTCATAGAGTTTGGTTCCCTTCAACTCAGGCGGCAAATAGTCTTGCAGCACAAAGTGCTCAGGGTAATCATGAGGATAGAGATAATTAATACCATAGCCTTGCTGTTTCATAAGCTTGGTTGGCGCATTTCTCAAATGCAAAGGCACAGGTAAATTTGCCGTTTTTTCAGCAAGTTCCAGAGCCTTATTAATCGCTAAATAAGTACTATTACTTTTTGCACTCGTTGCTAAGTAAACTGCTGTTTGACCTAGAATAATTCGAGCCTCAGGCATACCCACTGCTTGTACAGAGCGGAAACACTCACCTGCAAGCAATAGCGCATTTGGGTTGGAGTTTCCGATGTCTTCTGAGGCCGCAATCAGCATACGTCGTGCAATAAAAACCGGATCTTCTCCGCCTTTAAGCATACGAGCCATCCAATATAGAGTTGCATCTGGATCACTGCCACGAATTGATTTAATAAAGGCAGAAACAAGGTCGTAATGCTGCTCGCCCGATTTGTCATAACGCGCAATATTTTGCTGAGCGACTTTCACTACTACCGCATTGGTAATCGTGTTTTCAATTTCTGGTTCAAAGGTGCTTGCAATCAAGTCCAGTAAATTAAGCGCTTTTCGAGCATCACCTGCTGCAAACTGAATCAGCGCATCATATTCTTCAATATGGATATAACGTTCTTTTAAGAATTTATCGCTTTGAAGTGCATTGTTGAGTAGTGTTTGAATTGCCTCACTGTCTAAACTATTTAAGGTATAGACCTGACAACGTGATAAAAGCGCACTATTGACTTCAAAAGATGGGTTTTCAGTGGTCGCACCAATTAAAGTAATTTTGCCTTTTTCAACTGCACCCAATAAAGCATCTTGCTGTGATTTATTAAAACGATGGATTTCGTCAATAAAAACTACAGGTGTCAGTAAATCACCACTTTCTGCAATCACTTCACGTAATTCTTTTACGCCCGTATTCAGCGCAGATAAGCTCACAAATGGACGGTCTATTGCCTGAGCCAAAAGCAAAGCAATTGTTGTTTTACCAACGCCTGGTGGTCCCCAAAAAATAATAGAAGGCAAATGACCCTGATCAATCATTTGACGTAAGGGCGCATGTTCACCTAATAAATGGTCTTGCCCAATAATTTCAGACAAGTCTCTTGGGCGCAGGCGTTCGGGAAGTGGAATATGGGTGTCTGACATCTCAAATGGCTTTATCGTCTTTTCACTATAGTCTATTGTGTCTCACAGAAATCTACAATTTGAATCTATGAGACACGTTCTTTATTTACAGGCTCTTGCTTAGCATTAAGAGGGTTTCTTACTCAGCTTGAGTAAACGCGCATTTGGGCCGTCTTCAATGACCCAAATCGAACCATCTTGTGCTTCATGCAACCCACGAATACGTTTTTTCATATCCAATCTTTGCACTTCTTTCACGGGCTTATGCTCTAAATCCACCACAATAATCGCTTCGGAAGATAAACCGCCAATTAAGGCTTTATTTTGCCATGCAGGAAATTGCTGACCACGATAAATGATCATACTCGATGGAGAGATAACAGGAGTCCAGTCAATTTCTGGTGCTTTAAATTCTGGGCGAGTGTGATGGTCTGGAATAGCTTGGCCCGAATAATGGTCTCCATTTGAAACGATTGGATAACCATAATTTTCACCTTTAGTAATAATATTAAGCTCATCACCACCTTTAGGCCCCATCTCAACCACCCACAGCTGTCCTTGGCGGTCAAAAGCCATACCTAAAGGGTTACGGTGTCCAAGTGACCATATTTCAGCAGTGACCCCGCCTTGCTTATAAAAAGGGTTACCTACAGCCGCGGTGCCATCCTCATTTAAACGCAAGATTTTACCCAAATTACTTTTCATGTTTTGGGCAGGATCAAACTTTTGTCGCTCACCTGAACTGACCCACAGCTTACCATCTGTACCAAAAAGCATGCGATGTCCATAATGGCCTTGTCCCGAGACTTTAGGTACTTGCTGCCAAATCTGCTTTATATCTTTAAGTTTTGGCTGATGAGGATGAGATAAATCTAGTTTCGCACGTGAAATCACTGCGCCAGATCCACCTTGCCCTTTTGTAGCATAGCTGAGATAAACCCAATGATTCTTGGCAAAGTCAGGGTGTAAAATGACATCTCCTAAACCACCTTGTCCTCCATAGTTCACCGCTGGAACACCTTGCACATCCAACATTTGCTTATTTTTAGGGTTAAAAATTTTTAATTTACCTTGCCGTTCAGTCACTAATAAACGCTGATCAGGCAGACTGGTCACAGCCCAAGGCTCATTAAAATGTGAGACTGCTTCAACCTGATAAGTTTGTTTGATGGCAACAGACTGATCTGCTTTTGCAGTCGTATTTTGTTCAGGATTTTTTGAATTGGTATTATTAGACCCACAGGCCATTAACAAAAAAAAGCTACTACATAATAAGGGGGCTGCTAATCGTCTCATCATTTTTATCTCCTTTGTTTTTATTGTTATATTACGGAGATGAGCAAAAAAATTACGATAAAAGTGTTACTTTATTATACGCTGTAATCAAACATTCTCTTTTAAGACTAAATTAGCGCACCCATCGCACAATATAATCTTCAAGATCATCTTCATGGACATCAACTTCAGAAAGGCAACGTCCTGCAACTGACTTTTTCGCCTTAACCACGCTTTGTCTCGAACCCGTATTTAAATAATGCCAAGAAGGTAAATTCTTGCCTTCATTCAAGCGCTTATAAGCACAGCTTGAAGGCAACCAGTGGATTGTTTTTAAAGACTCTACCGTTAATTGCAGGCAGTCAGGTACTTGCTGCTGACGATTCAGATAGTCCGTGCAACGCCCTGTACCACAATCAAGTAACTTACAAGCCACTTTGGTATAAGCCACCTCATGCGTATCTTCATCTTCTAGTTTGACCAGACAGCATAAACCACAGCCATCACATAAAGCTTCCCACTCAAGTTGAGTCAGTTGCTCTAAAGGATAGTTTTTCCAAAAGAGTGGTCGAAGTGAGGTCTCGGTAGACATAATCTTTTAACAGCTGATGAGATAAAACGATGTATCAGTATAGCATTGAAGTGGTCTGTACTAAAAAAGAAGCTGTATTTATGACATCACAAAATGATTGTTTAATATACATTTCAACCACATAAACGACACATTCCGAGTAAAAAACACGCTATATAGTTAAATGACAATGAAAAATAAGGAGGACAGCATTATGTTCCGTTGGGCGATAATTTTTGCAGTAATTGCACTCATTGCCAGTCTATTAGGGTTTGGTGGTGTTGCAGGGCTATCTAAAGACTTTGCCGTGATTTTATTAGTTGTAGCTGTAATTCTAGCTGTAATTGGGTTCATTTCTCGAGGCCGAACTTAATTTAATCATGATCACATAAAAAGAAGGAACTGGTTTCCTTCTTTTTTATTGCTTATAGCTTTGTATCTTTTTCTTTTGATGTAGATTTTTACATAGTTATTTATTTTAGTTCTTAATTTTTATGCTTTAATCAAGCGTATTTAAATCGATTTAAATTTCAGGATTAATGTCATGAGTACTGCAATTAAAACCCGTGAAATTCAATATACTGCACCAGATGGTAGCCATTTAATTGGTTACTTTGCGGCTCCAGATAGCGAAACACCTGTTGCGGGTGTGATTGTTGCTCCTGAGTGGTGGGGACGTAACGAATATACAGAGCAACGCGCACGTGAACTTGCTGAACACGGCTATGCTGCGCTTGCAATTGATATGTATGGTGATAAAAAAGTTACAACGACCGCAGCTCAAGCCTATGAATGGATGATGCAGACATTTGAAGAGTTAGACACGGTGGCTGATCGTGCCAATGCTGGGCTTCAAACTTTAGCTGCTCAGCCGGAAGTAAACAGTGAAAAAATTGCCGCTGTCGGTTACTGCTATGGTGGTAAAGTCGTATTAGATCTTGCGCGTTCAGGTGCTCCACTAAAAGCGACTGCAACTTTCCATGGCACATTAACGCCTAAAGCTCCTGCTCAAAAAGGCGACATTCAAGGTGAAGTTTTAGTTCTACATGGTGAATTAGACAGTATGGTCACCTTAGAAGATGTTGCTAATTTTGAAAAAGAGATGCAAGCTGCTGAGGTTAAACATGAAGTAGTGGTTTTAGAAGGTGCTAAACATGGCTTTAGTAACCCGCTTGCCGATGAAAGAGCTAAAGCGAACGGTGTGGACCTTGGCTACAATAGCGAAGCGGAAAAACAAGGCCTTGCTAAAATGTACGCTTTACTAGATCGTACTCTAAAATAAAAGAAGCAAATTTGGAGCAAATGATTTTTTTGCATTTGCTCCCTTAAATGTTTATGACTTTGCAATATTTTTACTGTATTTTTTAAACCATACTTCAATAACTATACTCCCGTTGAGCTAGAGCAAAGCCTAGTCTTATTTCCCGCACTCGGGGTTTAATGGAATAACATGAGAGGATACAACAATGACTGACAAGAAATGTCCGTATTGCGAATTTGATGAATATGACATCATTGATAAGAATGAATTTGCCGTAATTTTGCCTGATTCTAATCCGTTATCTAAAGGCCACTGTGTAGTAACACCACTGCGCCATGTTAGTTCTTTTTTTGACATTACGTCTAAAGAACATCAAGGCTTACTGACACTTCTTGAAATTGCCCGTCATGAGACACAGCTTCGCCATCAGCCAGATGGCTTTCATATTGGTTTTAATGATGGTGAAGTTTTTGGAAAAACTTCAGATCATTTCCACATTCATGTCATTCCTTACTATAAAAACCAACCGTTGAAACTTGATCAACGTTGGGGTGTACAAAAGAATTAATCCTTTTTACCCATAGAACAGGGACTACATTTTTGATGTAGTCCCTGTTTTTATATGTCCATTTTCTTCGTTTGCTTTAAACAAAATTTCATCTAAATTTCAGCTATAATTTAGCCCTTACTTCTCTTCTATAGCTGTTCATGCCTGAATTTTCTTTTTCTGATGCCCTCTTAAACTGGTTCGATCAACATGGTCGTCACGATTTGCCTTGGCAAGTTGCCAATGATCCATACAAAGTTTGGGTTTCTGAAATTATGTTGCAGCAAACTCAGGTGAAAACGGTTCTGCAATATTTTGACCGCTTTATGGAGCGCTTTCCAACGGTAGAAGCTTTAGGTCATGCAACTTGGGATGAAGTAGCACCTTTTTGGGCAGGTCTTGGCTATTACGCTCGTGCACGCAATTTGCATAAAGCGGCTGGGCTTGTCACGCAGCAAGGTAAATTTCCTGAAACGCTAGAAGAATGGATTGCGTTACCTGGCATTGGTCGCTCTACCGCAGGCGCGCTCATGTCTTTAGGTTTACGTCAGTACGGCGTCATTATGGATGGCAACGTGAAACGCGTCTTAGCTCGTTTCTTTGCCATTGAAGATGACTTAAGCAAACCACAGCACGAGCGTGAAATGTGGAAACTGGCTGAAGAGCTTTGCCCTACACATCGCAATCATGACTACACTCAAGCGATTATGGATCTCGGCGCAACCATTTGTACGCCTAAAAAACCGCTATGTTTATATTGTCCAATGCAAGCTCATTGTCAGGCTTATCAGCAAGGGTTAGAACAAGAATTACCTTTTAAAAAACCGAAAAAAACACCGCCTGTTAAAACAGCAGATGTTCTTATTATTCAGTGCGAAGGTGAATGGTTCTGGCAACAACGTCAAGCTCATGGTCTATGGGGCGGTTTATTCTGTTTACCTATTTTAGAAAATGAACATGAACGACTGAGCATAAGCCAGCAATATAAATTACAGCCTCAAGCACAAACTTTTCAGATCAGCCATAGCTTCACTCATTTCACATGGTTACTTAATGCTCATGTGTTCCACGTGGAACCTGATCAAAAAGAACATCTGGCTATTGAACTTGAAGGTCAATGGTTGAGTCCGGAACAAGCCATTGCCAAAGGTGTTCCAACCGCTATGAAAAAATTGATCTCAACAAGCCGTTCATGACATAGTGAGTAAAATAATTTTGATATGGCTGTGACAGGGAGTATTTTGTGCGACGTTTTGTTTCTCATTTCTCACTTGGTTTTCTGATTATTCTATTGGCGGCCTGTGCCAGTGCACCTAAAAAACCTGCCCCACTTCCACCTGCTCAAGTCATCAAACTCAAAAGTATGCAGCTTCCAAGTCGACTACCTGTACCTGTAAAAGGTATTGACCGTGATGAATTAAAAGACACATGGGGAGCTGCTCGGAGTCAGGGCCGTAGTCACGAAGGAATTGATATTTTGGCTCCACGTGGAACCAAAGTGTACAGTGCAACCGAAGGTCTCGTTGCAGATCTTCGCAATAACAACTTAGGTGGCAAAGTCATCTGGATTTTAGGTCCAGCCGGGACATGGCATTATTATGCTCATCTTGATGGTCACAAACGTGGCTTAAATGTGGGTGACTATGTCAAAAAGGGCGACCTCATTGGTTATGTCGGCAATACGGGCAATGCACGTTATACTTCACCTCATCTTCATTATGGTCTTTATCTAGATGGTAAAGGTCGTGGTGCTGTTAATCCTTATTCATATTTACGCTAGGAACATTTTATGTCGGAAGCGCTGATCAATCGCTTAGTAGAGTTTGCCGAGTCTGGTAACCAGCAAAAGATCATTTTAAATGGCAATAGCTATCAAGGCTGGATCATGGAAATCAGCGATGATGCCCTACTAATCAGTACTGGTTTTTCAGACAAAGTCGGCAAAGACTTTTGGCTGAAGTTTGAAGACTTAACACAAGCAGAACTGTATTATTGGGATACTCGCCCAAATGAATGGGTCTTATTTAAACTTTAAAATTCTAAGATAAATATAAGGAGCATTATCATGAAAACTCAACGTTGCGGATGGTGTTCCGACGATCCACTCTATATTGCCTACCATGATGAGGAATGGGGTAAACCCGAACACGACGAGGCACGATTATTTGAAATGCTTTGTCTCGAAGGTCAGCAAGCCGGCCTCTCATGGATTACCGTACTAAAAAAAAGAGAAAGCTACCGTCAACACTTTTTTAATCATCCGATTGCAGACATTGCTTCATTTACAGATGATTTTCTAGAACTAAAATTATCTGATGCAGGCTTAATTCGTCACTTGGGGAAACTCAAAGCTATTCGTGATAATGCTATTGCTTGGCAAGCGCTCAAAGCACAAGTCGGTGATGTTCCTACATGGCTTTGGCAGTTTGTAGATGCAGCGCCACAAAACAATGATGTTGTAGATTATCGTAAGGCCCCTGCTCAAACCGAACTGAGCATAAAACTTTCCAAAACTCTTAAAAAGAATGGTTTCAAATTTGTTGGCCCAACCACCTGCTATGCTTTTATGCAGGCAGTAGGCATGGTCGATGATCATGAAAACGATTGTCAATTTAAAGCTTCATAACCCACCAGAACGGTTCAAAGCCGCTTAAGGAGTTTCCGATGAGCAATAATACGATTCAAGCTTATGCTGCAATGCAGGCAGGTGAAAAACTAGTTCCCTATCAATTTGACGCAGGTGAATTACAACCGCATCAGGTTGAGGTAAAAGTTGAATATTGTGGTTTATGTCATTCTGATATTTCTGTTTTAAACAATGAATGGCGTTCAACCGTGTATCCTGTGGTTGCAGGTCATGAAATTATTGGACGAATTGTTGCTTTGGGCTCAGAAGCCAAAGGTCTACAAATTGGACAGCGTGTCGGTATTGGTTGGACAGCTGAAAGTTGCCAAGCCTGTGATGAATGTATTGGTGGTCAGCAAGTACTGTGTACAGGTGGAAATGTTGCAACAATCGTAGGACATGCGGGTGGCTTTGCCGATAAGGTTCGCGCAGGTTGGCAGTGGGCTATTCCCCTCCCTGACGATTTAGACGCTGAAAGTGCAGGCCCTTTACTTTGCGGCGGAATTACCGTTTTTGATCCGCTACTCAAACACAAAATTCAGGCAACGCATCATGTCGGTGTAATTGGCATTGGTGGTTTAGGCCATATAGCCATTAAGCTACTTAAAGCATGGGGCTGTGAAATCACTGCTTTTAGTTCTAACCCAGATAAAACGGAAGAACTCAAAGCAATGGGAGCCGACCATGTGGTAAATAGTCGCGATACAGCAGCAGTAAAAGCTCAAAAAGATAAATTCGATTTATTGCTGAGTACCGTGAATGTGACTCTAAATTGGTCTGCTTTTATTGCAACACTGGCACCAAACGGAACCTTACATTTCTTAGGCCTTACACTTGAGCCTGTTCCTGTATCTGTTGGCTCTCTTATTGGTGGTGCTAAGTCAGTGACTGGTTCACCTACGGGCTCACCTGCTGCACTACGTCAGCTTTTAAAGTTTGCTGCACGTAAAAAAATTGCGCCTCAAATTGAGCTATTTCCGATGTCACAGCTCAATGAAGCAATTGAGCGTCTACACTCAGGGCAGGCACGCTACCGCATTGTGCTTAAAGCAGACTTTGCAGAATAAAACTAACTCGCTGTTTTAATCTGTTGCCGTGACCAGTCCGCTAAGTCTTTAATTGCTTGGCGGACATCTGCTGTTAGCTCATGACCTGCATTTAAACGAATAAAATGCCGATAGCGTTCATCCTCACCAAAAACATGACCGGGAACTACAGTAATTCCGTGAGATTTTGCAGTGTAATAGAGCGCCAAACTATCTACAGTTTTAGGTAACTGCATCCATAAAGCATAACCACCTTCTGGTTGACTCAGTGCAATTGGAATACCTTCAAATGCATTTAAAATACAACTACGATACTCCTCGACTTGCCGCATCAAATTCGGTCTTAACTGCTCTAAATGCTCCCTATAACCACGACTATAAATAAAATCAGCTAGACCTAATTGTAGCGGTGTATTGACCCCAATATTACTGGCTAACAGCTCAAGCCTTAAATGTTCTAACTTTGTTGTTAAACAGAACCATCCTACGCGATACGCACTCGATAACGACTTAGAAACCGATCCACACCAAATCACATAGCCTTCACGGTCCCAATAGCGTATAGGTAATGGTCGCTCACCACTGTAGCCACACTCTCCATAAATATCATCTTCGATAATAAAGCACTGATACTTTGCTGCTAATTCGGCAATCTTTTGTTTTTCTGTATTACTTAAACAGTATCCCAATGGGTTCTGATAGTTGGCTGTCATTAAGCAAACTTTAGCCAAACCTTGCTTCATAAATGATTCTAAGCGCTCAAGATCGATACCACGATGATGCGCTGGAATTTCAATAATCTGCCGTTTTAAACTGGCTATAAGCTGTAGTTGTCCATTAAAAGTAGGCGTCGGGATTAAAATACTATCGCCTACTTCTGTTAGATGTTGAATCACCAAAGATAAAGCAGGCATGCAGCCATTGGTAATAAAAATATCTTCTACCGCGATAAAAATCCCATCTTCACGCCAATGATCAGATAACGCTTTTCTTAATTGCTCATGCCCTTGTTTATTACAATAAAGAAAGTCTTGAGGCTGACAATTTTTTAAAGCCCGTTGAATAGAACGACGTAAACCTTCCACAGGAATAAAATGAGGCGTTAACTGAATAGAGCCTAATGGTACAAGATGGCTTTGTAAGGCAGCTTCCTGAATTTGATTATGCAATTCCAGATTTGAAACTTGTCGAGGTAAAGACAAGAAATCTGGACTTTCAGGAATGGGGCCCGATTGTGCACGAGCAACTACAAAATAACCTGACTTCGGCTTTACATAAATAAGCCCCCTCGCCTCAAGTAACTCATAACAACTTTTTGCTGTACTTAAACTAATGCTGTGCTGACGAGCAAAATCTCGTAAAGAAATAAGTTTCTGGTGAGGTTTAAGCTCATCTTGATAAATACGATGTGCTAATTGATTGGCAAGAACCTGATATTGGAAAGTCATTCTGTGCTGCTTTTTTAAAAATTTCTGTATCTGTACTGGTTTATAGAACACCTTTAGGCTATAGAAATCAACTCAGAAAGTAGCAAACTCATGAAATTAAAAGCTATATTATTATTTACTATTGTTTTAGCTGGTTGTCAACAACAACCAAAAGATGAGCAGTACAGACATACTGTTTGCCAAAACCTCATAGAAGGTTATTTAAAAATGACAAATCAACAAGACTATAAAATGGAGCAACGCACTGATGACGAGACCAATGCGATTTCTCATTATCCATATAAACGGAATAGCTCAAATGAAGTTGTAATGGTGAACTCGGTTTATTCGACTTTATATTTTAGCTGCCGAGAACATCAAAAAAGCTATTTTCTGTCTCAACATTCATCAGAAGGACAAACGACTCCACTTTTAGAAGTTCATTTCCCAACTGACAGTTACACTACTTTTAGAGAGCGTTTTTAAAACCGTCTTTTAACTGTTCTGCCAAAAACTCAATAAATAAACGAATTCTTTTTGGTAGATGCTCTTGTTGATAATACACAGCATGGATGCTTTGATATTGATGTTCAATTTGGTCTTCAAATAAGGCTATCAATCGCCCTTCTTCAATATCTTTCCAAATTTCAAATTCAGATAGTCGTGCAATACCATGTCCTCTAATCGTCAGCTGACGCACCGTTTCCCCACTCGATGCTTTAATTTTTGATTGCGCAAAAAAATATTCATCACCAACTTTAATCGGCCAACTATTGATATATGTAGGTCTGGTAAAACCAATCAAATTATGTTGTTCAAGCTGTTCAGGTTGTGTCGGTGTACCCTTAATTGCTAAATACTCAGGGCTTGCAACAATAAATAAGCGACTTTTACACACCAGTTTGGCATGAAGACTTGAATCATTGAGCTCCCCAAACCGAAATGCGACATCAGTTTTATGTTGCAGCAGGTCAATCACCTGATCATTACTATTTAACTCAATTTCAATATTTGGATAGCACTCACGAAACTTATGCATTAATGGCGCAATTACGTGTAAGACAAACGGCGTTGCTGAATCAATGCGAATGAGCCCCGCAGTGCCCTGATCAGACTTTTGCAGTTCTTCTTCGGCAGCGTTCAGCTCATTTAAGATTTTACGGGCCTTTACAAGAAACTGCTGCCCTTCTTGTGTGAGTTTTAATTTACGTGTGGTGCGCTCCAATAAGGTCACATCTAACTTCGCTTCCAAGCGTGTTAACGATCGACTGACCCCCGAAGGCGTTTGTTTTAAATGTTCTGCCGCTGCAACAAAAGAACCCGTATCAACGATTGCAATAAAGGCAACTAGCTCTTCAATTGTTGATTTCATGTCTTATTCCATTATTGACTAATGATCAAAGATATTTTGCTTATTCATCTATTTTTTCGCAACAATAAAAACAGCAAAATGCACATCAAGTTAAATGATTATTCAAATTTAGGTAAACACATGAATATCCCCTCGTTTTGGTCTAGGAACTTTCCGTCTTAAAGAACAAGCAGTCATTGATTCTGTGAAAACTGCTTTAGACGTAGGTTACCGTGTCATTGATACTGCTCAAATTTATGATAATGAAGCAGCGATTGGTCAAGCCATTGCCGAAAGCGGTGTATCACGTCAGGACTTATTTTTAACCACAAAAATCTGGGTAGATAATTTTGCTCAAGATAAGTTCATTCCAAGCTTAAAAGAGAGCCTACAAAAACTTCGTACTGACCATGTTGACCTCACATTGATCCATTGGCCAGCGCCAGATTTAGGCGTTTCGATTCCTGAAGTTATGAAGCTTTTACTTGAAGCGAAACAACAGGGCTTAACTAAACAAATTGGTATTTCAAACTTCAATATTGAGCTTACCCAACAAGCAATTGATACAATTGGTGTAGAGCATATTGCAACAAACCAGATTGAGTTAAGCCCTTATCTTCAAAACCATAAGCTTGTGAATTTCTTACAAGAGAAGAATATTGATGTGACTTCATATATGACGCTTGCCTACGGCAAAGTGCTTCAAGATCCTGTTCTCGCTGAAATTGCAGCAGCTCATAAAGCAACGACAGCGCAAATTGCACTAGCGTGGGCATTGCAACGTGGTTTTGCAGTCATTCCATCTTCAACTAAACGTGAAAACCTGATTAGCAACTTAAAAGCACAGGATATCGAGTTAACTTCAGCTGAAATGCAAATGATTGCCGAACTTGATCGTAACAGTCGTGAAGTTAGCCCAGAACCATGGGCACCAGTTTGGGACTAAACTCATGAACACTCAATCAAATACGGCGTTCTCGTTATTGGCATTGGCAATAGGTGCCTTTGCCATTGGCACCACGGAATTCTCACCAATGGGATTGCTTCCGAATATCGCTAATGATTTAGGGATTTCAATTCCAACGGCCGGAATGTTAATTACGGGCTATGCACTTGGCGTCATGCTAGGTGCGCCTTTTATGACCTTGTGGTTTGGTGGTTTTGCACGACGTAATGCGCTTATTTTGCTGATGGCGATCTTTACGGTCGGTAACCTAATCGCAGCGTTTTCACCAAGCTATATGAGCTTATTAGGTGCTCGTCTCATTACAAGCCTGAACCACGGTGCCTTCTTCGGGATTGGCTCTGTTGTAGCGGCAAGCATTGTACCCGCACATAAACAGGCCAGTGCTGTAGCAACCATGTTTATGGGTTTAACCATTGCCAATATTGGTGGTGTACCGTTAGCAACATGGGTTGGGCAAAACATTGGCTGGCGTATGTCTTTCCTTGCGATTTCTTTGCTTGGCGTAATTACCATGCTCGCTTTATGGAAAGCGCTCCCACAAGGTATGGTTGCCAAAAAACCAAATGTGAAAGCTGAGTTGAAGGTATTAACGCGTACTCCTGTGGTTCTTGCGCTGCTCACTACCGTACTCGGTGCAGGTGCAATGTTTACGCTCTATACCTATATTGCGCCAAGTTTGACTGAGTTTACCCATGCTTCACCGACGTTCATTACATTTATGTTGGTATTGATTGGTGTCGGTTTCTCAATTGGTAACCATTTAGGCGGACGTTTTGCAGATTTGTCCATTAATAAAACTTTGATTGGTTTCTTGGTTCTGTTAATTGTGATGATGGTGACTTTCCCAATCCTTGCACAAAGCCAGATTGGAGCAGCAATTGCATTAGTGATCTGGGTTGCAGCAACCTTTGCTTTAGTACCACCTTTGCAAATGCGTGTAATGTCAGTCGCTCATGAAGCACCGGGACTTGCCTCTTCAGTAAATATCGGTGCGTTTAACTTAGGTAATGCCGTAGGTGCAGCAGCAGGCGCGTTAGTACTCGATCTAGGTTGGGGTTATAGCGCAGTATCATTTGCTGGAGCATTACTGGCTGGCTTAGGTTTGCTATTGGTTTTATTTCAAATCAAACGCGAAAGTAGCCCTGCACAAGCTTTACAGCAGTGTTCAGATTAATAAAAAAGCGCCTAATCTCAGGCGCTTTTTTTTAAACTATTTATTTTAAAATATCTGGTAATTTAGGGTGTTCATAAATCGGACTGGTCACTTCCCGCTTCATTTTGAGCAGCATCTGGTAAGGTTGCTGTTGAACAAACATATTTACAAAGCTCAACGGAATTGCACCAGCAGGATCAGCATAACCACTGGTCGTTACTTTCACCTTATTATTTGCAAGTTTCTGGAATGTCCAATCCCCTTCATAGCGTGTTAAGCGCACTACATCAGGTTGTATCGGATAATTTCCACTAATTGCAGTATTTTTAATTGTCACAACGCCATTTGCAGCCTTGCTCATTTTTCCTTTTACAACCACATCGCGATCTTTCAAAGGAAACGGAAAATCCAACACCATGTACAGTGTGAACTCACCTTTTTTCTCATCTTGAGACAACATTTCAACTTTGCCCATATAAGGCACCCACTGGTCAGCACGATTTACATCTAAAATCACAGCAACAGCGCGTTCAAGTGGCACATCAAATGTGGTTTCTGCTTTATATTGAAAGACTGGATTATCAGTTTTTTGATAGGTCCAGACTTTAATATTATTGCGGTCTAAGCTGAGTTTAGCTTTTTCTGTAGAAGCAGCCCCCGTCCAGAGGCTGCTTAAGCAAAGAAGAGTGGTCAAGGCAATTTGTTTTTTATTCATGTTCTGCTCTATCTTGTTTTTCTCGCTACACATGGAATACGGACAGGGTTTTAAACCTGTACGTCGTTCAATCCTAAAACATCTTTCATGTCATATTTACGCGCTTCACGGCCCACAACCCACGCAGCAGCTCGCACTGCACCAGCAGCAAAGTTCATACGGTTAGTGGCTTTATGAGTCACTTCAACTCGCTCACCTTCACCAATAAACATGACAGTGTGTTCGCCAACGATGTCACCACCACGAATGGTTTCAAAGCCAATCGTTTGACGGTCACGTGGGCCTGTATGCCCTTCACGGCCATACACAGCAACTTCTTTTAAGTTACGACCTAAAGTATCTGCAATTGCTTCGCCCATCATTAATGCTGTACCTGACGGCGCATCTACTTTATGACGGTGGTGAGCTTCAATCACTTCAATATCTACTGTATCGCCAAATACTTTTGCTGCAAGCTCAAGTAACTTGATTGATACATTTACACCCACTGAATAGTTCGCAGCGTAAACCACAGGTATATGGGTGGAAACTTCGTCTAGCTCAGCTTTTTGCTCATCTGACATGCCCGTTGTCCCGATTACTATAGCTACTCCAGCTTCACGACATAGCTTTAGATGCTCAGATGTTGCAACAGGAGTAGAAAAGTCAATTACGACGTCACAGTCTTTAAGAACCTCTGCCAAGCTTCCTGTAAGCTTCACTCCAATTGAACCTACCCCTGCAAGTTCACCAGCATCAGCACCGATTAAAGTACTTTCTGGGCGTACAACGGCTGCTCCTAATTGATAGCCTGCTTGTTGAACTGCTTGAATAAGTATACGGCCCATACGACCGCCTGCACCTAAAATACCAATGCGTGGAGCTGCTGACATAATCTTCCCAATCTTCGGTTTTACGTAATTTACCTACTATATCAAAACTCTTTGCTCATCTTAAAAAGTAAAAATTATTTTTTGAGTTGGGACGAAATTTAATCTGTTTTCACAAAATTTAAAGAATTGATCGGCAGACTACGAAGCCACGAATGAGAAAAAGATGACTATAAGGAGTTCAGCATGCATTCGAGAATTATTGGTTTTACCGTAATGATGGGGATTATGAGTTCAGTGGCATTTGCAGAGCCTGCAATCCAGCCAGGAGACACATTAGAAAGCTTATCTAAAGCGCGTATTACAACAAACGTAAATACTCAAACAGCAACGCCTACAGCTCAAACAAATGATGCCAATGCTGACGTTAAAGTTGAAGATATTGACCCGATTATTGGTGAAACTACAGCAGAAACACCTAAAGCAGCTGTACAGGCAAAAGCAGTAGCCGCACCAGTGATCGAAAGTGCTCCGACTCTTGCTTCTAGCGAGCCTACTGTAAGTGTTGACGATATTGATGTTGCTCATCCTACAGAGTAAGCAGACTTAATTTCCTTTTAAACAGAATAAAAATAATAAGATGAATCAGCGCAATAAAAAGGCGGATATTTTATCAATATCCGCCTTCTTTTTAATTCTTATCTAATCAAGCATTAATCGAACAAACGATCAAAGAATGATTTTTTCTTCGGTGAAGAAGCACTGTCTTCACCATCAAAAGAAGCTTGCAACTCTTTAAGTAATTCACGTTGACGAGAATTTAAGTTGACTGGTGTTTCTACCACAATACGGCAGAGTAAATCACCGACCATGCTACTACGTACTGGGCGAACGCCTTTGCCACGTAAACGGAATAATTTACCTGTTTGAGTTCCCTCAGGAATTTTCAGGCTAACACGACCTTCCAAAGTTGGAATTTCAATTTCTTTACCAAGTGCGGCATCAGCAATGCTCACTGGTACGTCCATATAAAGATCTGCGCCATCACGTTGGAAGATTTCGTGTTCGCGAACAACGACTTCAACGTACAAGTCACCTGATTGGCCATCACGAATTGCTTCGCCTTTACCACTCAAACGAACGCGGTCACCATTATCTACACCCGCTGGAATGGTAACTTCCAACGTTTGCTGGCGATCGGCAACACCTGAACCATGACATGCCTGACAAGGGTTTTTAATAATTTTACCTTGACCACGACACGTACCACATGTTTGTTGTACAGAGAAGAAACCTTGCTGCATACGAACTTGTCCTGAACCATGACAAGTTTTACAGGTTTCAACATCTTTTGGATTTTTAGAACCTTTACCATCACACACATCACATGGTGCTGGAGCAGTAAAGGTAATGGTTTTTTTAACCCCTTTTACAGCTTCTTCAAGGGTAAGTTCCATTACATAGCGTAAATCTGATCCGCGACGTTGACGCTGTTGACGTCCACCACCACCGAAGGCGCCACCGAAGATATCACCGAACTGGCTAAAAATATCTTCTGCACTAAATCCGCCGAAGCCACCACCGCCCCCGCCAAAGCCACCTTCGAACGCATTATGTCCCATGCGATCGTACATGCTACGCTTTTCGCTGTCCGATAAAACTTCATAAGCTTCTGCAGCTTCTTTAAATTTCTCTTCAGCTTCGACATTGTCAGGGTTTCTATCAGGATGATATTTCATCGCCAATTTACGGTAGGCTTTTTTGATCTCATCATCACTTGCGGTTTTTGAAACGCCTAAAACCTCATAATAATCACGTTTAGCCATTTTTGGCGGTGCTCCTCACGGAATTTTATCAATACTCTATTGCCGACTAAATGGGGGACTTTAGCCGAATTTACAAGGGGGAAATGTTTAAAAAATAGATATATTAAAAAACTGCCTTATTTTTTAAATATTTAGACAAGCCTTTTAACCATGCATTTAATAGAAATAACCACGCAATAGCGCTAAAAACTACGCCAGCAACCGTAGAGGCTGTGACCCAAAGATTACTATCCCATGCAAAGAAGAAGAGCGGAATAAACCAGACAACAGCAAAAATTGCCATAAATAGAAATAGAATCGCATTGCGCATAATCCATAGCGCATGCGCATGAATCCAAACTTCTGCATTATCTACAACTGCCACTTTACGAGCGACCAAATAAGCAAAGGCCGCAAAAATAACCGTAAACAATGCAAGAAACATGAACGCATAAGAAATTACTATATAGCGGCGATGCTGTTCGATATGGTCTTGCCCCATCTGTATTTCACCTCAATTCACTGCATTTTGCCTATTTTTTATGCAGTGAAATAATCCTGTATTTTTTGTGTAAAGACAGGTGCTACTATATTGGAGTTTTCAATATTTCGCACCTTTATTCACAAAAAATTTATGTATTTTATGCGGTTTTTTTCACCTTAAACCACGCTGCGTAGAGTGCAGGTAGGAAAAATAATGTCAGTAGGGTGGCAACAATCAATCCACCCATGATCGCAACAGCCATCGGACCAAAGAAAATACTTCGCGAAAGTGGAATCATGGCCAGAACAGCGGCTAAAGCAGTCAAAATAATTGGACGGAATCGACGCACTGTCGCTTCAATAATTGCCTCCCAAGTTGGATGTCCGGCTTGTCGGTCCTGCTCAATTTGATCAATCAAAATAAGCGAGTTACGCATGATCATGCCAGAGAGCGCAATTGTGCCTAACATGGCCACAAAGCCAAATGGTTTGTTAAATAACAGTAAGAATAAAACAACACCAATTAAACCCAGTGGAGCTGTTAACAACACGATGGTCGAGCGAGACAAGCTTTTGAGCTGAATCATCAGTAATGTCATGACCACTGCCAAGAAGAGTGGCATACCCGCATTCACAGAATCTTGCCCACGTGCAGACTCTTCTACGGTTCCACCCACTTCAATGAGATAGCCACTTGGCAATTCAGCACGTAACTTATCCATTGATTCAGCTAACTCACCCACAACGGTAGCAGGCTGTAAATTGGTACGAATATCTGCGCGAACAGTAATCGTCGGTAAGCGGTTACGATGCCAGATCAAACCATCTTCAAACTTATACTCAATCTTCGCGATTTGAGCTAAAGGTACAGTGGTTCCATTGTTCGTTGGCACAGCTAAGCTTGCCAGTGAAGCCACTTCAACGCGTTCTGCTTGGTCCCCGCGTAAGCGAATTTCAATGAGTTCACGTTTTTCACGATATTGCTCAATCGCACTACCAGTAATTGATGCATTAATGAAATTCGCTAAATCCAGACTAGAGACACCCATTTGTCGAGCACGGTCTTGATCAATTTGAATGGAAATGATCTTACTTGGCTCGCCCCAATCTAAATGCACATTGGTGGTATTCGGGTTTTCACTCATTACTTTAGCGACTTGCTGCGCTTCTTTACGTACCAGATTTAAATCTTCACCTGACACACGATATTGCAATGGATAACCCACAGGTGGGCCATTTTCGAGTAATGACACACGAGTACGGACTTGTGGGAGTAACTGCTTAATTTGTGTTTCTAACGAACGACGAATGTCATCACGATCATCAAGCGATGATGCGAGTACAACAAACTGAGCAAAGCTGGCTTGCGGCAATTGCTGGTCTAAAGGTAAATAAAAACGTGGTGAACCTGTCCCTACATAGGCCACATAGTTATCAATACCTTTTTGTTTAGACAAGAATTTTTCAACCTTTTTCACAGCTTGTTCTGTTGCTGTTAAAGAAGCACCTTCTTCAAGCTTTAAATCGACTAAAATCTCGGCACGGTTTGAAGGCGGGAAAAACTGCTGAGGTACCATCTTAAACATCAGCACAGAGAGCACAAAAATCCCCACCGTCGTTGCAATCACGGTTTTACGATAGGTCACACAAAACTCGACCATCTTTCTAAAGCGTACATAGAAACTAGATTGATAAGGATCGTAATGATGGTCCTGTGAAATTGCCACAGTTTGCGGTTGCGGTTTTTTCGTTAATCTTGCCCAAAAACGGACATACCAAGGGGCCTGATGTCCTAACTTGGTAAAATCTGGTAATAGCTTTTCACCTAAATAAGGCACAAATAAAACTGCCGCGATCCAAGACACCAATAAAGCAATGGTCACAACCTGAAAGATAGAGCGTGTGTATTCACCTGTACTAGACTGAGCCGTAGCAATCGGTAAAAAACCTGCCGCGGTAATCAATGTTCCCGTGAGCATCGGAAATGCTGTGGTTTTCCACGCAAATCCGGCGGCTTTAATTCGGCTATAACCCTGCTCCATCTTAATGGCCATCATCTCGACGGCGATAATGGCGTCGTCAACTAACAGGCCTAACGCCAAGATCAAAGCACCAAGTGAAATCTTATGCAGCCCGACATCGAATAAACTCATACCGGCAAAGGTCATTGCTAAAACTAAAGGAATAGAAAAAGCGACCACCAATCCCGTACGGAAGCCTAAAGAGAAAAAACTCACTAACAAGACAATAATGACTGCTTCAGCGAGTACCTTTACAAACTCATGAATACTGCGTTGTACTGCTACAGGTTGGTCAGAAACTTTTTGCAATTTCATGCCGAGTGGCAAGGTCTTTTGCAGTTGGGCAAATTCTGTTTCTAGATTTTTACCAAGGGCAATAATGTCACCGCCTTTACGCATCGAAACGGCAATGCCAATACCATTTTCACCCATGAAACGCATACGTGGTTGAGCAGGCTGACTAAAACCACGATAAACATCAGCAACGTCACCAAGCTGGATGGTTTTATCACCGACCAATAAAGGTGTTTTTTTAATTTCATCAATGTTTTGTAGATGACCACTTACTCTAATTTGAATACGGTCTGTACCCGTTTCAAAAAAGCCAGCACTTGCCATACTATTTTGCTTTTGTAAGGCTTCTTGAATCGCTGTAACTGGAATTCCGAGCTGCACCGCTTTAGTGTTAGAAATCTCAACCCATATTTTTTGGTCTTGTAGACCAATCAATTCGACCTTACTGACATCCTTGACTCGTTGAAGCTGTAATTGCAAACGATCTGCATATTCTTTCAAAAGTGCATAGTCAAAGTCTTTGCCTGTCAGTACATAAATATTACCGAAAGTGTCCCCAAATTCATCGTTAAAAAATGGGCCTTGTACACCGTTTGGCAGTTCATGGCGAATATCATTCACCTTCTTACGGACGTTATACCAAACGTCAGGGATCTGTGCCGATGTCAGCGAGTCCTTGGCAACAAACGTGACCATAGACTCACCTGGGCGGGAGTAAGCCATAATCTTGTCATACTGCCCTGTTGTCATGAGTTCCTTTTCGATACGGTCAGTCACCAGCGTTGAAACTTCTTTCGCTGTTGCTCCCGGCCAATAGGTTTGTACGACCATGACTTTAAAGGTAAATGGTGGATCTTCACTTTGTGAGAGTTTTGAATAAGAGATCGCGCCGATAATGCCAAGTAACAGCATAAAATAAAGGACGATACCTTTATTATTTAATGCCCATTCCGAGAGATTGAATTTCATGGCTGGATTGCTCCCTGAATTTTCACCGCACGGTTTTCACGGTCAATCGGGGGAATCTTCTGCTTATCACGTAGCAAATGTACACCACCAATCACCACCCAATCATTTGGTGTCAAACCAGATAGCACAGGTACACTGTCTCTGCCATATGCACCAACCGTAACAGGTACTTTGCGTAAAGTTTGATTCGCATTAACAACCCAGACATAAGGCTGATTATCTGTTGCTGAAACGCTCGAAAGTGGCACACTCATCACATTGGTTTGAGTTGAGGTAAAAAATACGCGTGCACTTTGTCCAAGTTGGATAACAGACTGCCCTTCTTTGAGTGCAACTTTCACTGTAAAGGTACGAGACTGATCCGCTGCCGGAGAAACTTCGCGTACATATCCAGCAAATCTTTCATTCGGTTTAGACCACAAAGTGATCCAAGCGCCTTGACCAACTTTAATCTCGGCAACTGCTTGTTCTGGTACGCCGATGACCACCTCACGTTCACCATCAATTGCCAATTGATAAGCCGCTTGCCCTGCTGCAACCACTTGTCCAATTTCTATGTTTCGCGCAGTAATCACCCCGTTTTTATTAGAAACAAGTTGGTTATAACCTGTCTGGTTAGCAGATACCTCATAGTTAGAACGAGCTTGCTTTAGCGCCGCTTGTGCCGCGTCGTATTGATTTTTTACCGTATCAAATTGTGAACGGCTCACTGCATTAATCGGGAGTAATTGTTGAAAACGTTTAAGTTCATCTGCTGCTGTTTTTGCTGAAGCCTGTGCATTATCCAATTGGGCTTTAGCAGCATTTAATTGTAACTGAGCATCTGCCACATCGAGTTTTGCTAATACTTGTCCAACTTTAACTCGGTCGCCTACATCCACATAGCGCGCCGTAACTTGTCCACCAACCCGAAATGCCAAAGCCGTTTGTTGTCTAGCCTGCACATCCCCTGCATAGCTTTTTTGTTCATTGAGTGTGGTTAATGGCTGCGCCACCATCACATAGGGTATTTCTTCTGTTTTGGGTGCTTCTTTACTGCATCCCATTAATGTGACCGTACAAACAATCACCATACTCATGATGAGAGGTTTTAACAGATTCATATCTTATCGCTCTTATTCAAACTGATTTTTTAAGGCACAATATGCTTGCATCATAGTTTGTTTGTTTTTTAATTAATATACCTACGAGTACATTAATTAAAAAAAACTTATAAATATTTATTTTTCTGAACTTTTATTAGAGGGTTTTGTGCAAACAGTTAATCAAAGTGGTCGCCCCAAAGATCTGGAAAAGCGTGCTCGTATCCTACAAGCTGCGAAAGCTATTTTTTTAAAATCCGGTTATCACGGTACTAGCATGAACCAGATTGCACAGGAAGCAGGCGTTACTAAACTCACGGTTTATAACCACTTTCAAGATAAAGTGAACCTGTTTATCTGCGCGATTACGGAAACTTGTGAAGAGACACTGTGCACTAAACAATTTGACTTAGATACATCGGCAGACTTCTATCAAACACTCTTTATTGTATGTTCACGTGCCTTACAAATTATTTATTCACCTGAAGCATTAAAGCTTGATCATGTATTGTTGGAGCTTGCAGCCGAACAGAACCCACTCGCCCTACAGTTTTTTGAAGCTTCACATACACGAATGGAAAATCAATTAGCTGAGTTTTTTAAAAAAGCTGCTCAATTAGGTTTCATTCAAGCCGATGATCCAATCTATCAAACAGAACTGCTTTTGACCTTATTGCTTGGTGTACGCCATCACAAGGTTTTACTGGGCATTACTGCTGCCCCAAATGCACAGGAGCTAGAGCAAATTATTCGCGACGCAATTGATTTATTCCTACTCAAATATCGGAATTAAACCAAAGTCCGATTGTCAAAAGTTGCGCTGAGTGCATGCCAGCTTTTAAGACACTACAAGCGAATTAAATGTTATTTTTTAAGCAAAAATTCACATTTTCTTACGCTCAAAGCTTGGAATGTTTGTTAATCGCGCTATATTCGATAAGAATAAGAACAGGAGAAAATAGCATGGTTCAGCAAATCGATGCGCCACTGCGTGAGGATGTCCGCTTACTTGGTAATTTGTTAGGTGAAACCCTAAAACAACATGCAGGACAAGAACTGTTTAATCAGATCGAGCAAATCCGTGCTCTTGCCAAAGGTGCACGTGATGGTCAAGCTGAAGCCGAAAAGCAACTAGAACAATTATTTTTAGAACTGCCCGATGAAGAGTTACTTCCTCTCACCCGCGCTTTTTCTCACTTCCTCAATTTTGCCAATATTGCCGAGCAATATCATGTGGTCCGTAGCCGCAGACAGGCAGAGTTTGATTCGGATGCAAACTCTCCGAATCCGCTGGTTCACTTATTTCAAAAATTTAAAGATAAAAGTATTTCAACAGAAAAACTATTCCAGCAAATTTGCGATCTTAAAATTGAGTTAGTACTTACGGCGCACCCAACTGAAGTGAGTCGTCGTACCCTGATTCAGAAATATGATGATATTAACGCATGTCTCTCGCAGCTTGATCAGCAAAAACTTACCCCACGCGAACGCCAAAATGCACTTGCGAATTTAAAGCAACAAATTAGTTCGGCTTGGCAAACAGATGAAATCAGACAGCATCGCCCAACTCCAGTCGATGAAGCAAAATGGGGATTTGCCACAATTGAGCAAACACTTTGGAATGCTGTACCTAAATTCATTCGCGAGTTAAATGAATTAGTTCAAGAAAACTGCCAACTCAATTTACCACTTAATATTGCACCAGTACGTTTCGCATCTTGGATGGGCGGAGACCGTGATGGCAACCCAAATGTTACCCATCAAATTACCCAAGAAGTGCTGTGGTTATCACGCTGGCAAGCTGCCGATCTCTATTTAAGAGATATCGAAAACTTACGTTGGGAACTTTCAATCCAGACGTGTTCTGAAGAAATGATTCAAGCAATTGGCAGCCAACATGCAGAACCTTATCGTGAATATTTACGTGCTACACGAGAGCGTTTAAAAGCAACTCGCCACTGGTTAGCTCAGCGTTTACAAGGCTTAGAAGCAGATGACAGCAATGTCATTAAAAGTAAAGACGAACTCTTACAGCCTTTATTGCTGTGCTATCGCTCTTTAATCGACAGTAACCTACCTGAAATTGCGAATGGTCAACTGCTCGACTTTATCTACCGTGTGAACTGTTTTGGTATTGAATTACTTAAACTCGACATTCGCCAAGAATCAGGCCGTCATCGCCAAGCGATTTCAGCAATTACCGAATATTTAGGTTTAGGTAATTTTGAATCGTGGACTGAACAAGCGCGCCAAAACTTCCTCATTCAAGAATTACAAAGTAAACGCCCGCTTTTACCGAAATATATTAATGAACCTGAAGGCAGTTTGATTGGTCATCCAGATGTTCAAGAAGTATTTGCAACCATGCGTACTTTGGCAGACCAACCACCTGAGTCTTTAGGGGCATATATTATTTCGATGGCTGAATATCCAAGTGATGTTTTAGCTGTGTTGTTATTGCAAAAAGAAGCAGGTATTCAACACCCTTTACGTGTAGTTCCTCTATTTGAAACTTTAAAAGACTTAGATGGCGCTGCAACTACCATGAATACGCTGTTCAATATGCATTGGTATAAACAGCACATTCAGGGTAAACACGAAGTCATGATTGGCTACTCCGACTCTGCAAAAGATGCTGGTTTCATGTCTGCCAACTGGGCGCAATATCGTGCTCAAGAAGAGCTAACAGCAATTGCTCAAACACACGGCGTACAGTTGACATTATTCCACGGTCGCGGCGGTTCAATTAGCCGTGGTGGGGCACCAACCCAACAGGCTTTGTTCTCGCAACCTCCTGGTTCAATTTCTGGGGCAATCCGTGTCACAGAACAAGGTGAAATGATTCGCTTCAAATTCGGTCTAGAAGGTATTGCGATGCAAAACCTTGAAATCTATACCGCAGCAACACTTGAAGCGACATTATTACCACCACCAGAACCTAAGGCCGAATGGCGTGAACTCATGAACCGCATGACTGATCATTCTGTTAAAGTCTACCGTCAAACAGTTCGTGAAAACCCACATTTTGTGAAGTATTTACGTACTGTCACGCCTGAGCTTGAATTACAAATGTTGCCTTTAGGCTCGCGTCCTGCAAAACGAAAAGTGAGTGGCGGCATCGAGTCTTTACGTGCGATTCCATGGGTATTTGCTTGGACACAAATCCGTTTGATGTTACCTGCATGGCTAGGTACTGGCGCAGCAATTAATGAAGTGATTGCCGATCAGCAAAAAGCGACACTTGATGAAATGCTCCAGCAATGGCCTTATTTCCAGACGCTGATTGATATGCTGGAAATGGTATTGTCTAAAGCCGATGCCAACATTGCACTCTATTACGAGTCTCATCTGACTGAAGATGAAGATTTGAAAGTGCTCGGCAACCAATTACGCCAACGACTAAAAGATGCTGTTGAAACCTTGCTTGCATTAAAAGATGAATCAAAGCTTCTGAGTAATAATGATGTTCTTGATCAATCTATGCAGGTTCGTAAGCCATACCTACTTCCTTTGCATCTTTTACAGGCTGAACTCATGAAGCGTCGTCGCGATTACCTAGCGCAGCGTCAGGCAGAGCACACCCCTGTCGACCATGCACTTATGGTGAGTATTGCGGGTATCGCTGCTGGCTTACGTAATACAGGCTAAGCTAATTTTACCAATTGTTTTATAAAGCAGTGCATCTTGATGTGCTGCTTTTTACTTGCAAAGTTCTTTATTTTTCTTAAATTTTCCCCGATATTCTATTTTTTTGAATATTTTTTAAAAATCATAAAATTAATATTTATGAGAAAAAAATAACTAAATACGCACATTTAGTTTTTTTAAAATTATACCAATCGTTAAAAAATAATTACTTTTCACTCATATACTTCTCTCTAGAGATTAAATGCACTCACAAGAAAGAGTATCATGGCAGCAATTAAAGAATAATGAGCTTATTTTATGTCCAATTGGTTTCCAAAATGGCAGCCTTACCAAGGTGATATTGACCATCGGCCAGTCTCTACCAATGAATATCTCCCACCCGTTCAAAGTGCTGTTTTGGGTATTCAACATGCATTTGCCATGTTTGGAGCGACTGTTTTAGCACCCTTACTCATGGGTTTTAATCCTAACCTTGCTATTTTAATGTCTGGAATCTGTACCATTCTGTTTTTCTTAATTACAGGTGGTCGTGTTCCAAGTTATTTAGGATCAAGTTTTGCCTTTATTGGGGTGGTTGCAGCTGCAACTGGGCATATTACAGGTTCAGGTGCCAATCCAAATCTATCTATGGCTTTAGGTGGAATCGTAGCATGTGGTGTTTTTTATGCCATCATCGGTTTTATCGTGATGCTTACTGGTACACGCTGGATTGAAAAACTCATGCCGCCTGTGGTGACTGGTGCCATTGTGATGATTATTGGTCTGAACCTTGCACCTGTTACGATTAAAGGTGTTGCAGGCCAACCATTTGAAATGTGGATGGCCTTAATTACCGTACTTTGTATGGGTAGTATTGCAGTCTTTACTCGTGGCCTGTTGCAACGCTTGCTTCTGTTGATTGGTTTGATCTTGGCTTATGTGATTTATGCCATCACCACCAATGGGCTAGGTTTAGGTAAACCAATCGATTTTAGCCAGATCTCACAAGCCGCATGGTTTGGGATTCCAAGCTTTTCGCATCCTACTTTTGACACGAATGCTATGCTAATTATTGCGCCAGTTGCGCTTATCTTAGTAGCAGAAAATCTAGGACATATTAAAGCTGTTGGCGCGATGACTGGTGAAAACCTGACTCCACAATTAGGTAAAGCATTTGTTGCAGATGGTTTGGCAACAACATTATCTGGTAGTGTCGGCGCTCCAGGGATGACTACTTACGGTGAAAACATTGGTGTGATGGCAGTCACTCGTGTGTACTCAACCATTGTTTTCGTCATCGCAGGTGTCTTTGCAATTTTCTTAGGTCTATCTCCAAAATTTGGCGCGGTAATTAGTACGATCCCAAGCGCAGTTTTAACAGGTGCATCTATTGTCGTGTTTGGTTTAATTACCATTGCCGGTGCAAAAATCTGGATTGAAAACAAAGTTGATTTTTCTAACAATAAAAATCTAATTGTAGCTTCGGTCACGATTATTTTAGGTGCTGGTAACTTTGAATTATTGTTTGGTAATTTCAATTTAGGTGGTATTGGTACCGCAACTTTTGCAGCCATTATTTTAAACTGGCTGTTTAGTTTAAAAGATAAAACCTAAATTCAAAAAGGCAGCGCAAGCTGCCTTTTTTTATTACGATTTAGTATGATGACTTTTTAGCCTTCAACACGTTCCCTGTCATGCGTTTTGATTTTTTTGATTTACAGCTGGTTCTTCATATTGTCTCTACGGGTAGCCTAACCAAAGGTGCAGACCGCTCTGCAATTTCACTTCAAGCTGCCAGCGAACGCATTAAAAAACTCGAACAATATTTTGAAACGCCCTTATTTATTCGCCACACGACGGGAGTGGAGCTCACCACAGCAGGACACGCTTTTGTAGAGCATGCTCGTCAGCTTATGACACAAAAAGAGCAGCTTGAACAAGAAATGCAGCGTTTTAGGCCGCCTACAACAGAGTCATTAACGCTTTGGTGTAACTCTTCTGCTCAAAGCGAATATTTGCCTCCGTTATTACCGCAATATTTGGTGCTTCATCCCGAAATGAATATTGATTTACATGAGGCAGAAAGTTCAGAAATTGTAGAGGCATTAACGCAAGGAGTTGCAAATCTTGGGCTGGTCTCAAGTTTTTTTGATACTAGACATTTGCAAACGAAAGAATTTGCTAGTGATCCATTAGTTCTGATTTGTCCTCCTACTCACAATTTAGCTCAACACCAACAGCTGAATTTGGTAGAGGCTTTAAGTTATGGTTTTATTGGCCTTAAACCCCACCATTCGTTACAACAGTCCATCGAAACTCAAGCTAAGCTATTGGGCTTTAACATACAGTACCGTTTGCGCTTACCTAATTTTGGGGCGATTGCTGAGGTAGTCGCCAAAGGCGTCGGAATTGCGATTATGCCGGCTCGTGCTGCCCAGCGTTTGCAATCGGACTATGATTTTCATTCCATTCAACTACTAGGTGCGTGGGCAAATCGTAAACTGCTTTTGGCCACACAAAATTTCAATCAGCTACCTAATAGTTATAAACAATTTTCAGATTTTTTATTGCAACATCGCCCTTAAAAATTGGCTTAATGCAAAATCATATAAAGCCCTAATGACACCAAACCTATAAAAAAGATACGGCGAAATAATTGCTCATTTAACCGATAACGGATTTTTTTACCTAACCACATTCCAACGAGCGCCGCCAATAATGCAGCAAAAGATAAACGATAATCCAATGTCATTCCCGACATAGGGTTGTGGTGTAAAAAGACTGCAAGACAAATGGTAGAAACAGTAAACGTTAGTCCTAAAGCCTGAACCAACTCATCACGCTTTAAATGTAAAGACTGCAAATAAGGAACGATTGGAATAATAATGACACCAGTTGCTACAGTCACTGCCCCGCCGATATATCCAATAATCGGTGATAGCCAACGTTCATACTTCCCTAAGTGTGGAAGTTTCTTCACGCACAGACCATAGAGTCCATATAAGGCCAACATACAGCCTAATAAAATTTTACTACTATGCCCATGACTTTGACTTAAAGTAGGTAAAAAGCTCCATATTGAGCCCACAACAATGCCCACAAGCAAAGTCCAGAAACGACGAATAAAAGCCCATACATGTCCTTCAGCAAAAAGTTGCCAGACATTGGTGACCATTGAAGGAACTATCAGAAGAGAAGCTGCCTGAAAAGGGCTCATTGCGATGGTGAGTAAGCCCATCGATACCGCGGGCAATCCTAAACCGATCATGCCTTTAATCATGCCAGCGAAGGCAAAGACCACTATAATAATTGCTAAAAAAGTCACTGTTTATCTCCGATTCCTTAAAGGATATGCTACGGAAAAAACAGGTATGGCCCTATTCTTGTTTTTAGAAGTAGGCCTCAATTAAAAGTTGAGGCTGTTTTATATTTCTCTTCTAATACATTGCTAAAAATACTTTCGATCATCCATACACGATACAAGCTATTAAATACGTAGCTCTGACCATCAATACGCAGCTCTAAAACTGGCAAATCAGGCTGATGCTTGTCTTTGCAAAGTGCATCATTCTGCGCCAAAACAGATTGCACATCTTGGTCGGTTAGCTGCTCAATCCCAAGCTGTTGCTGTAACTGTTGAAAATGTTTTAAGAAAGATAAATCTTTTCCTTTTGTCCAAACTGCCTGCAATATCGTAAAAATTGTATCGATTTGCTGATTCTCTTGCACACTATAGAAAAGCTTTGCCATCTCTAATGTGCTTTCCTCAGTAGGGCGACAAAATGGCGTAAAGGCCACACCTGTTCGTTTAGAAACACGTGTCGCCAAACTCCAGTCAAACCAGTCTCGACCTTGATAACTTAAAGGGTAAACTTTTAGTTGAATATCATAATAATCAGCCAGCTCTTCCTTAATATAGGCAAGTAACAGCCAACTCATTGGGTCTTCTAAAGCAATATAAATATCAAGCTCAGGATGAAGTGTTTGAATCTCGGTGAGTGCCTCAGCATCATTAATCAAATGTTCACGCCATTCGATATGATTAATTAAAAAAATTGGATTACCCGTCAGTAATTTTTGCTGCTTCAGACGACGAGTTAAACGTAGTAAATCATCTACTGCGTGATATTTACGTCCACCAAATTCAAAGTATGCCGCGGGTACAGGCTCATCCGTAAAAATGCGTTCTGAAAAATGTTGAGGAAGCTGATGTTTAACTGCCATGGCATGTAAAGTACGCAACTTTCCATATTGTTGTTGCCAAAGCATGTGGAAAATATCTTCTAATAAATGGAAGAAATTCTGACCTTGTAATGGGGTTCTTTTTAATATGACTGCCGCTTGTTTTAAAGATTCTGGGCTTGGGATTTCTGGAAATTCATCAAAACCGAAACGATGTTGTTTGGCTAATATCTTGGCATCATTCAGACAATAATTTTGCCACTCTTCATGCGACATGCTGTTTGGAGGTTCAGAAGCTGTATGCGAAATAATAATTTTTAAAGGCTTAAGTTCATCACTTAAAATTTCATCTAGCTGAGACAATTGCTGAACAGCCAAATAGCTATACACATCATCAAGTCGTAAATAAATACTTAAACCATTTTCCGTGGGTAACACCGCTTGACGAGAAGGCTTTTGGTAAAACCAGCTCGATCGAATAGGGTCAAACCAACGGCGTAGCAGTGACATGAGTTGTGCCTCTAAAAAATAAATCCTAAGCGAGATCAAAGATTGTTTTGATCATAGTGCAAGGTAAAACAGTAGTCGAGATTGAAATATAACTACCTTAGTTTACGCAGAAAATAAGTCATGTTTTTAGCAAGTTTCTACGTAGGTGAAGATTTTATCACCATTTTATGGCAAACCCATAGAATGATCTAAAAACACCTTTTTCTACAAGCTGATTTTATTTACCAGACATGAAAAATGCACCCTTAACATGATAGCAATTCATCTTGTCAAAGGGTGCATGATTCATAATCAATTATTAAAATTGAATATTTTATAGAACGCGTACAGCTCCTTTCGCTGCACTTGTTGTATGCATTGCATAAACTTTTAACGCTTTTGATACTTTACGTTTACGTTCTTCTTTCGGATGCCAGCCTTTCGCTTCCTGCACTGTACGACGATGTGCCATAGTCGCATCATCAACGTTTAAGTGAATCGTACGGTTTGGAATATCGATTTCAATGGTATCGCCATCTTCAACCAAACCAATTGCACCGCCTTCAGCCGCTTCTGGTGAAACGTGTCCAATTGAAAGACCTGATGAACCACCAGAGAAACGACCATCTGTTACCAATGCACAGTCTTTTCCTAAACCTTTCGATTTAAGGTAGCTGGTTGGGTAAAGCATTTCTTGCATGCCCGGACCACCACGTGGACCTTCGTAACGAATCACAACCACATCGCCAGCTTTAATATCATGACCCAAAATTGCATCTACAGCTGCATCTTGGCTCTCAAATACACGTGCTGTGCCCGTAAATTTCAAGATTGATTCATCAACACCTGCAGTTTTCACGATACAACCATCAAGCGCGATGTTGCCGTATAGAACCGCTAAACCACCATCTTTAGAGAATGCATTTTCTGCATTACGGATAACGCCTTTTTCACGGTCGCCATCTAATGTTGAATAATAGCGATTTTGCGAGAATGCAACTTGAGTTGGAACACCACCTGGTGATGAACGATAGAATTCATAAACGTCTGCATCTTCAGTACGAATAATATCCCACTTATCCAACGCATCTTTTAAAGTTTTCTCGTGCACTGTCGGTACAGATACATCAAGTAAATTCGCACGATTAAGCTCACCTAAGATCGCCATAATGCCACCCGCACGGTGTACATCTTCCATATGAACGTCTTGTTTTGCAGGCGCTACTTTAGACAGTACAGGAACTCGACGTGATAATTCGTCAATATCATCCATTGTAAAATCAACTTCTGCTTCACTTGCCGCAGCCAATAAATGCAGAACGGTATTGGTTGAACCACCCATTGCAATATCAAGGGTCATCGCATTTTTAAATGCAGCCTTTGTTGCAATTGAACGAGGTAAAATGCTTGCATCTTCTTGTTCATAATAGCGCTTAGCTAATTCAACAATAAGTTGGCCTGCTTTTAAGAATAATTTTTTACGGTTTGCATGCGTCGCAACAATCGAACCATTACCTGGTAAAGATAAACCTAAAGCTTCTGTTAAACAGTTCATTGAGTTTGCAGTGAACATACCTGAACATGAACCACAGGTTGGACATGCCGAACGTTCAAATTCTTCAACTTCTTCGTCTGTATAACTTTCATCAGCCGCAACAACCATTGCATCAACAAGGTCAATCGCTTTTTCATTACCGCGGAACTTAACCTTACCAGCTTCCATTGGTCCGCCAGAAACGAAAACAACAGGAATATTCAGACGCATCGCAGCCATGAGCATTCCCGGAGTAATCTTGTCACAGTTTGAAATACACACCATGGCATCTGCACAGTGTGCATTCACCATATATTCAACTGAGTCAGCAATCAAATCACGTGATGGTAAAGAATAAAGCATGCCGTCATGCCCCATTGCGATCCCGTCATCTACTGCGATCGTATTGAACTCTTTAGCAACACCACCTGCTGCCTGAATTTCTGCTGCGACAAGCTGCCCTAGATCTTTAAGATGTACATGGCCCGGCACAAATTGAGTAAATGAGTTGACCACCGCAATAATCGGTTTGCCGAAATCCTCATCTTTCATTCCTGTTGCACGCCAAAAGCCACGTGCCCCAGCCATATTTCTTCCGTGTGTCGATGTTTTTGAACGATAGTCAGGCATTAGTGTTTCCAACAAGTTGTGCTTGAGCGGAATTTTTCCCGCTCTGGCGAATGATACTGATATAGCGTTAGATCAGTCGGAATATTGACTCATCATCATAATTTGATCATTCTCCATTCTATAGAAGCAAATAATATTCGGAAAGCCAAGAACAGTAATAGACAGTCAATATTTAGCAAAACTTACATGAATAATTTTTTATTTTTTCATAACCTTTTTTTATCAATAAAAGTTTTTCAATAATTTTTTGTTCACTATTTAAAAACTAAAATGCTCAATCGCCATGATTTTAGGGCTTCAATCGTTTTTCACGTATACTACGCCTAAACTCTTTTTGGATTGCATTTGTGAAAATTATTTTTGCTGGCACCCCCGAATTTGCTGCAACAGCATTGGCGGCTTTATTAAAAACTTCCCATGAAATTATCGCGGTTTATACTCAGCCAGATCGTAAATCGGGTCGTGGACAAAAACTAACGCCATCTCCCGTAAAACAACTTGCACTTGAGCATAATATCCCTGTTTATCAACCTCTTCACTTCAAAGCATCTACAGAAGAAGGGCTCGCAGCTCAACAAGAACTGGCAGCTTTAGGTGCTGATGTGATGGTGGTTGCAGCCTATGGTTTAATTCTTCCACAAACTGTGCTCGATACACCGAAATATGGCTGTTTAAATATTCACGGCTCACTATTACCTCGTTGGCGCGGTGCAGCACCAATTCAGCGTGCGATTGCAACAGGTGATGAAAAAACTGGAATCACAATCATGCAGATGGCTGCCGGTTTAGATACAGGCGATATGATGTATAAAACATACTGCCCAATTACTGCCGAAGATACCTCAGCGACATTACATGACAAACTCGCAGCTCAAGGTGCAACAGCAATTTGTGCGGTACTTGAGTCAGAAGAAACACTACAAAAATATTTGGCAGAACGCGAAGTTCAAGACGAAAGCTTAACAGTCTATGCTCATAAACTCGTAAAGTCAGAAGCTCGTATTGATTGGTTAATTGATGCTGTTCAAGTTGACCGAAATATCCGTGCTTTTAACCCTTGGCCAGTCGCTTTTGTTCAACTTGATGAAAATAATGCTCTGCGTGTCTGGAACTCTCTAGTTTCTAGCCAAACCAAAGCAAATGCTCAAGCTGGTGAAATTATTGCAATCGATAAACAAGGTGTGCATGTTGCTTGCGGTGAAAATACATTTATTTGTCTGACTAGCGTGCAGTGGCCGGGTGGTAAAGCATTAAACGCTCAACAAATTGCGCAAACTCAAAAACTTCATGTAGGACAAATTTTGCCATGAGTCAGGTTACCTCAAATTCCTCACGTTTTAACCTGCGTGCTCAAGTCGTCCAGACGTTACTAAAAGTTCAGCAAGGCCAATCACTCGCTAGTATTTTAAATACACAGCTCAATCAGGTAGCAGAGCGCGATCGCGCTTTGTTTCACGAACTTGTTTTAGGTACATTGCGCCAATGGTTTGCTCTTAAATCAATTAGCCTGCCTCTACTCAGCAAGCCTTTAAATAATGAGACAGTAGAAACCTGTCTTTATGTTGGTCTTTATCAAGTTTTATGCACACGTATTGCAGCACATGCTGCTATTTCAGAAACAGTAGATGCAACCAAACAACTTGGTTTCCCTGCACTCAGCGGTATTGTTAATGCAATTTTACGCCGAGCTACTCGTGAAACTGATGACTTTCAGCAAGGCTTACAGCAGGCGCATGGCTTACCAAGCTGGCTTTTCAAACGCTTAAAAAAGGATTGGGGTGAACAAACGGAATCTCTCTGCCAATCTTTGAAGCAAGTCGCGCCTTTAACCTTAAGGGTGAACCAGCGTCATATTGGCCGCGATGCTTATTTAGCAAAACTACAAAATTTAGAAATTCAGGCACGTGCATGTACTTTGTCTGAAGCAGGTATTGTTCTTGAACAATCTGTACAAATTACTCAACTACCTGGTTTTGAACAAGGTTGGTTTTCTGTACAAGATGAACACGCTCAGCTTTGCGCAACATTATTGCCAGATTTGAACGATAAAATAGTAGTTGATGCGTGTGCTGCCCCAGGCGGTAAAACTGCTCATTTACTTGAAAAATTTAAACCTGCTCAGCTCATTGCGATTGATCAGGACCCAAGCCGTTTGGTGCGTGTAACTGAGAACTTAAATCGCTTAGCACTTGATCAAAGTCATACAGAGGTTTTGGCAGCCGATGCAACTCAATGGACTCCTGCACAGCCAGTAGATTGTATTGTGCTCGATGCACCTTGCTCTGCTACAGGTGTAATTCGTCGTCATCCTGACATACGCCTATTGCGCCAATCTACCGATATAGCTCAAACCATTGAACTACAAAAGCAGATCTTGGACCACATGTGGCAACAGCTCAAAGTTGGCGGCACATTGCTTTACATCACCTGTTCAATTTTAAAAGCTGAAAATGAACAGCAGATGATGAAATTTTTTGCTGAAAATCCAAATGCAAAAGAGATCAAGATTAATGCTGATTGGGGAATCGAGCAAACCCATGGTCGCCAATTACTGCCGCAAGCGCAGTCTGGTGACGGATTTTATTATTGTAAAATCCAAAAAATTGCATAAAAAAAGCAGGCTTTAAGCCTGCTTTTTTACTCGATCAGCATTAAAGTGTGTGCTGATCTTTTACTTCTTCTAAAACATCATCTAACTCTTCAGGATGTTTCGATAAATGGATAATGGACAAAGCCAAGCCACCCCATAAAAACACCATCGAAATTACCATCATTACGATTGCTGAAGTATTCATTATTCTATCCTCCTAGCGATCTTTCATTTTGCTTAAAACAATTGCAACGACTGCACAGAAAATCACACTGCCCCAGCCGAATACACCTTGTAAGCTCATACTATAAGTATCATAGCCATTTTTGATCAAATTAAATACAGTCATACTGAGTGTAGTTAATAAGATTAATGATGTAATCACTGTTAAAGTGAAATCCCATCCTTTACCTAATTGAATAGTTGAGATGCGATTGACGTGATCACGAAGTTCCATTAGAGCAGAACGTTTAAACCAAGCTACAGTAATAATAGAAAGTAAAGCACCGCCAATAATACCGATGTTATTGATAAAGTGGTCAACAATATCAACCAGCTTAATTGCGTTAACACTTGAGAATAAAATAATTGATACAAGCGCACTACCACCACCAATAATGGTTACAGCTTTTTTACGGCCCCATTTCAATTTATCTTGCATTGCTGCAATAGGTACTTCCAAAATACTCACCATCGAAGAAATACCTGCGACGAAAAGTGAAGAGAAGAATAAGAAACCAAATAAATCGGCACCTGTACCTAAACTTGAAATAATTTTAGGGAATGCAATAAATGCTAACCCAATCCCGCCACTCACAACATCTTTAACTTCAGTCCCTGCCGCATGAGCCATAAAACCAAGCGCTGCGAAGATACCAATACCAGCCAAAATCTCTGTTGATGCATTTGCAAAACCAACGATTAAACCAGAACCTGTTAAATTCGTTTTTGGTTTCAAATAAGATGCATAAGTCACCATGATCCCGAAGCCGACAGAGAGGGAGAAGAAGGTATGGCCATAAGCCGCTAACCAAACTTTATAATCCATCATTGCTGACCAGTTCGGCGTAAAGAAAGCATTTAATCCTTGAACTGCGCCCGGTAAACGTAATGATTGAATCACTAAAATAGTGAAGAGAATGAATAATAAAGGCATGAAAATCTTATTCGATAATTCAACCCCTTTTTTCACACCACCATAAAGAATAATTAGAGTAAGTGCCCAAATCCCAACAATTGGCCAGAATAAATGACCTACAAACTGTAAATCAAAACCGGTTGCTTTTGTGGTCTGCAAATAGGTATTAAAGAAGAAACCTTCCGGATCACTTCCCCACATTTGACCAATAGAGAAGTAAACATAACTACCAGCCCAAGTGAGTACACTTGCATAATACAAACCAATGATGATACAGACACAAACTTGCCACCAACCTAATGTTTCCCCGCCTTTAAATAGGGCACGATACGCTTTAGGAGGTGAACCAGTACTACGATGTCCTACCGCATAATCTAAAAATAGTAACGGTAAACCAGCAGTAATGAGTGCCAATAGATAGGGAATAAGAAACGCACCACCACCATTTTCATAAGCAACGTATGGAAAGCGCCAGATATTACCTAAGCCTACAGCCGAACCAACGGCTGCAATAATAAAACCAGATCGTGACGTCCAGTTTTCACGAGAATCTGTCATAGAACACCTAATGTTAAAAGATTACTTATTTTTACTGCTATTGTTGATTGTTATTCCGCATGCAAAAAAAGAACCAAAAAATACTTTTGTGTTTGTAGAAAATAAAATGCACCTTTTGAGTATTTTTATTCTCTTAACAAACAAGCAAAAATAGAAAATTCTTCCTTAAAGATTTTTGTCCATTTTTTGCCCCTATATAGCTGAACAATACCTGTTTTTATTTCTTTTTACTGTAATTTCCGTCAGAAATTTTACGAATTTTCTGAGTTTTTTTCACAATTGGTTATTTTTCAGCTAATATTTACGTACTACTACTTGTAGATCAAAATTATTATTCAATGCAATTTTATTGCAATCCCTGAAAATACTTATTTAATTACTCAACTTATCCACTAATTTATTTTTAACTTTCCAGTTATCAATTAAAATTTAATAAGTCCGATACGATTGACAAAATTTATACTAAATTTTCTAAAAGATTAAATTCATTTAAATGAGGAAGAAAATATTAATTATTTGAATTAAATTAATTTTTTTAAGGTTTAAAAATTTACTCATATCACATACCTCAAATCCTTATTTTTTATCAATGCATCTGTAGCAAGATGCCTATATCATGCGCTCAAAGATTTCTTTTATGTGGATGTAAAAATGAAAATATTAAAAATATCTTTATTAACGCTCGGGATGGGCTTAAGTGGCTTTGCTCAAGCAGACTTCGTAGGAGTAAAAGGCGACGTAGGTTACTGGTTCTATGACGGTAAAGCGAATATGTCTTCTCAATCACCTGAAGATCAGGATTTAGATCAAAAAGGTAGTGCTCAAATCTCATTAGCAGTAGAACACCCAATTCCATTTATTCCAAATGCAAAAATTCGTTATGTAAATTTAGATACCGAAACTAAATCAGAAACTTTAGGTCAAGCCAACTATAAAGTTGATTTAGATCATAGCGATTTTATCCTCTACTACGAGTTGCTAGATAATATCGTAAGTGTAGATGCTGGTCTTGGTGCAACTGTATTAAATGGTGATATTACTGCGTATACAGGTAAGCGCGTGGATATTGATAAAACATATCCTATTGCTTATTTGTCAGGTGAAGTAAAACTTCCGTTTACTGGCTTAAGTGCTAAAGGTGAAGCAACTTATACAAACTTTGACGATGCACGAATTACAGATGCACTGGCAGAAGTAAAATATAAATTTGCAGATAACCTACTCATTGACCTTGGCTTAACAGCAGGTTATCGCGTACTTAATATCGATTTAGATGACTACGATAACAATGACCTTAAATTTGAGTTTAAAGGCCCATATGTAGGCTTGGAAGCACACTTCTAAATTAGAATTTCAGAAATAAAAAAGAACTCTATATGAGTTCTTTTTTATTTAAATCATATCTACATAACCTAAATATTCTCGAATTCTTTGACACCATACTTGAATATTTGGATATAACTTTAAATTAAAGCCACCTTCTTCAGCGACATGTGTGTATGCATATAAGGCAATATCAGCAATGGTCAGTTCATTTCCAACAAGATAGTCATGCTCAACTAAAGCGTTATCCATAATAGATAGTGCTTTATGGCCTTTTGGCTGTAAATTATGGTATTCCTCTATTCTTTCTGGTGGTAACCCTAAATATTTATTAATAAAACGAGCAACTGCAATAAATGGTTCATGACTATACTGCTCAAAGAACATCCATTGGTACATTTTTGCTTTAATAAAAGGATCTATAGGAATAAATTTTGTTCCTTCAGCCAAGTAACCTAAGATAGCATTCGACTCACTCAAAACACGACCATCTTCTAGGACTAATACAGGTATTTTTCCATTAGGATTTAACGACAAAAAATCAGCTGATTGAGTTTCTTTGTTTAAAATATCAACGTGGATCCATCTATGATTAATATTTAATAAGGAAAGTAATAGTTTTATCTTATAGCAGTTACCCGAACCGACATCACCATAAATTATCATAGATGCTCTTCCCTTATTATGCATACTTAAAAGATTAATTTTCTTATTATTTATAGCACAACTCTTCCTTAGTATTTTTATATTTATTCCCCCACACATATATTTTTTATCACATAAAAAAACACCCCCATTCGTTAGAACGGGGGTGTTTAGAATAATGAGCTGGCGATGACTTACTCTCACATGGGTAACCCCACACTACCATCAGCGCTAAGAGGTTTCACTTCTGAGTTCGGGAAGGGATCAGGTGGTTCACTCTTGCTATGGTCGCCAGACAACTGGTATGGATACTTGCTTCGTTTTATTCACTGTGTGATACGTTGCGTTTTCCAAATCTTTACAGATGGGCTGATTGGTCTGATTTTTCGTTGTTCATTTTAGCTAGTAGTATAACTAAATCAAGTTGCTTTGCATGTTTATGAATCGATTGATGCTTCATATACAACTGCTTGGGTGTTGTATAGTCAAGCCTCACGAGCAATTAGTATTGGTCAGCTTCACATATCACTATGCTTCCACATCCAACCTATCAACGTCCTAGTCTCGAACGGCTCTTTAGAGGAATAAATTCCTAGGGAAATCTTATCTTGAGGTAGGCTTCCCGCTTAGATGCTTTCAGCGGTTATCCCTTCCGAACATAGCTACCCGGCGATGCGACTGGCGTCACAACCGGTACACCAGAGGTTCGTCCACTCTGGTCCTCTCGTACTAGGAGCAGATCCTCTCAAATTTCCAGCGCCCACGGTAGATAGGGACCGAACTGTCTCACGACGTTCTAAACCCAGCTCGCGTACCTCTTTAAATGGCGAACAGCCATACCCTTGGGACCTGCTTCAGCCCCAGGATGAGATGAGCCGACATCGAGGTGCCAAACACCGCCGTCGATATGAACTCTTGGGCGGTATCAGCCTGTTATCCCCAGAGTACCTTTTATCCGTTGAGCGATGGCCCTTCCATACAGAACCACCGGATCACTAAGACCTACTTTCGTACCTGCTCGACTTGTGGGTCTCGCAGTTAAGCGCGCTTTTGCCTTTATACTCTACGCGTGATTTCCGACCACGCTGAGCGCACCTTCGTACTCCTCCGTTACTCTTTAGGAGGAGACCGCCCCAGTCAAACTACCCACCAGACACGGTCCTCGTCCCGGATAACGGGACAGAGTTAGAACCTCAACATTACCAGGGTGGTATTTCAAGGACGGCTCCATTGGAACTAGCGTTCCAACTTCAAAGCCTCCCACCTATCCTACACAAGTAAGGTCAAAGTTCAGTGTCAAGCTGCAGTAAAGGTTCACGGGGTCTTTCCGTCTAGCCGCGGGTACACTGCATCTTCACAGCGATTTCGATTTCACTGAGCCTCTGCTGGAGACAGCGCCGCCATCATTATGCCATTCGTGCAGGTCGGAACTTACCCGACAAGGAATTTCGCTACCTTAGGACCGTTATAGTTACGGCCGCCGTTTACTGGGGCTTCGATCAAGAGCTTCGCTTACGCTAACCCCATCAATTAACCTTCCAGCACCGGGCAGGCATCACACCCTATACGTCCACTTTCGTGTTTGCAGAGTGCTATGTTTTTAATAAACAGTTGCAGCGGCCTGGTTTCTGCGGCTGTCGTCAGCTCAGGAAGCAAGTTCCATCACCAACAACAGCGTACCTTCTCCCGAAGTTACGGTACCATTTTGCCTAGTTCCTTCAGCAGAGTTCTCTCAAGCGCCTTGGTCTACTCGACCTGACCACCTGTGTCGGTTTCGGGTACGATTCCTGTGTAACTGAAGCTTAGAGACTTTTCCTGGAAGCATGGTATCAGCCACTTCACTGTACAAGTACAGCTTGCTATCGGATCTCAGTATAGAGTACCCCGGATTTGCCTAAGATACATACCTACATCCTTCCACCTGGACAACCAACGCCAGGCTGACTTAACCTTCTCCGTCCTCTCATCGCATTACACAGAAGTATTGGAATATTAACCAATTTCCCATCGACTACGCCTTTCGGCCTCGCCTTAGGGGTCGACTCACCCAGCCCCGATTAACGTTGGACTGGAACCCTTGGTCTTTCGGCGAACGGGTTTTTCACCCGTTTTGTCGTTACTCACGTCAGCATTCGCACTTCTGATACCTCCAGCATACTTCTCAATACACCTTCATCGGCTTACAGAACGCTCCCCTACCACTTGACTAATGTCAAATCCGCAGCTTCGGCACATAGTTTTAGCCCCGTTACATCTTCCGCGCAGGCCGACTCGACTAGTGAGCTATTACGCTTTCTTTAAAGGGTGGCTGCTTCTAAGCCAACCTCCTAGCTGTCTATGCCTTCCCACATCGTTTCCCACTTAACTATGATTTTGGGGCCTTAGCTGGCGGTCTGGATTGTTTTCCTCTTGACTACGGACGTTAGCACCCGCAGTCTGTCTCCCGGATAGTACTCATAGGTATTCGGAGTTTGCATCGGTTTGGTAAGTCGGGATGACCCCCTAGCCGAAACAGTGCTCTACCCCCTATGGTATTCGTCCGAGGCGCTACCTAAATAGCTTTCGGGGAGAACCAGCTATCACCAGGCTTGATTAGCCTTTCACCCCTATCCACAAGTCATCCCCTGGCTTTTCAACGACAGTGGGTTCGGTCCTCCAGTTAGTGTTACCCAACCTTCAACCTGCTCATGGATAGATCGCCTGGTTTCGGGTCTATACCCAGCAACTAAACGCCCTATTAAGACTCGATTTCTCTACGGCTCCCCTATACGGTTAACCTCGCTACTGAATATAAGTCGCTGACCCATTATACAAAAGGTACGCAGTCACACCACGAAGGTGCTCCCACTGCTTGTATGCATGCGGTTTCAGGATCTATTTCACTCCCCTCACAGGGGTTCTTTTCGCCTTTCCCTCACGGTACTGGTTCACTATCGGTCAGTCAGGAGTATTTAGCCTTGGAGGATGGTCCCCCCATATTCAGACAAGGTTTCACGTGCCTCGCCCTACTCGTCATCATTATGTGTGCCCTTTCGTGTACGGGAATATCACCCTCTACGTTCGCACTTCCCAGAGCGTTCCACTAAAACACACATAACTTAATGGGCTGATCCCCGTTCGCTCGCCGCTACTGAGGGAATCTCAATTGATTTCTTTTCCTAAGGGTACTGAGATGTTTCACTTCCCCTCGTTCGCCTTGCAACACTATGTATTCATGTTGCAATACCTACCTTAAAGTAGGTGGGTTCCCCCATTCAGAAATCTCCGGATCAAAGGATATTTGCCGCCTCCCCGGAGCTTTTCGCAGGCTATCACGTCTTTCATCGCCTCTGACTGCCAAGGCATCCACCACATGCACTTAATTACTTGACTATACAACCCCAAACAGTCGTCAACACCTACAAGTGAGTGTTGTCCGTGCGATTCTTCATCGCTACTATCTGTTGTTTGTGTACTTAAACACTGTACAGCTTCAATCTAAATTCATATACCAAAACGCTTGATTCAGTTAATTTGCTAGTTCTCAATTCATCTAGATTAATTGCTTAATCTAAACTCTTGAGTGAACAATTTATTTCAGACTCAATTTTGCCAATCTGTTAATGAATAAACACGCCTTCGTCAGGTCATGCTTAATACCGTGATACTTAAATCACAGAAGTTAATAAACCAAGACCGAAATCTCTATTTACTAATTTCTGTAATCCGAACTTCTCTTAAGTTCTGGTGGAGACTAGGAGAGTCGAACTCCTGACCTCCTGCGTGCAAAGCAGGCGCTCTACCAACTAAGCTAAGTCCCCAGCTTACATCATCAGTCATGTATCTTTTATCTATAACTTCAACCAGTCAAAGTCATGGTGGGTCTGACAAGACTTGAACTTGTGACCCCACGCTTATCAAGCGTGTGCTCTAACCAACTGAGCTACAGACCCTCAGATACATCTATGAAGAACAACTTGTTGTGGATTCTTACCAATCGTCAATCTTTCGTTAAGGAGGTGATCCAGCCGCAGGTTCCCCTACGGCTACCTTGTTACGACTTCACCCCAGTCATCGGCCACACCGTGGTAACCGCCCTCTTTGCAGTTAGGCTAGCTACTTCTGGTGCAACAAACTCCCATGGTGTGACGGGCGGTGTGTACAAGGCCCGGGAACGTATTCACCGCGGCATTCTGATCCGCGATTACTAGCGATTCCGACTTCATGGAGTCGAGTTGCAGACTCCAATCCGGACTACGATCGGCTTTTTGAGATTAGCATCCTATCGCTAGGTAGCAACCCTTTGTACCGACCATTGTAGCACGTGTGTAGCCCTGGCCGTAAGGGCCATGATGACTTGACGTCGTCCCCGCCTTCCTCCAGTTTGTCACTGGCAGTATCCTTAAAGTTCCCGACATTACTCGCTGGCAAATAAGGAAAAGGGTTGCGCTCGTTGCGGGACTTAACCCAACATCTCACGACACGAGCTGACGACAGCCATGCAGCACCTGTATGTAAGTTCCCGAAGGCACCAATCCATCTCTGGAAAGTTCTTACTATGTCAAGGCCAGGTAAGGTTCTTCGCGTTGCATCGAATTAAACCACATGCTCCACCGCTTGTGCGGGCCCCCGTCAATTCATTTGAGTTTTAGTCTTGCGACCGTACTCCCCAGGCGGTCTACTTATCGCGTTAGCTGCGCCACTAAAGCCTCAAAGGCCCCAACGGCTAGTAGACATCGTTTACGGCATGGACTACCAGGGTATCTAATCCTGTTTGCTCCCCATGCTTTCGCACCTCAGCGTCAGTGTTAGGCCAGATGGCTGCCTTCGCCATCGGTATTCCTCCAGATCTCTACGCATTTCACCGCTACACCTGGAATTCTACCATCCTCTCCCACACTCTAGCTAACCAGTATCGAATGCAATTCCCAAGTTAAGCTCGGGGATTTCACATTTGACTTAATTAGCCGCCTACGCGCGCTTTACGCCCAGTAAATCCGATTAACGCTTGCACCCTCTGTATTACCGCGGCTGCTGGCACAGAGTTAGCCGGTGCTTATTCTGCGAGTAACGTCCACTATCTCTAGGTATTAACTAAAGTAGCCTCCTCCTCGCTTAAAGTGCTTTACAACCATAAGGCCTTCTTCACACACGCGGCATGGCTGGATCAGGCTTGCGCCCATTGTCCAATATTCCCCACTGCTGCCTCCCGTAGGAGTCTGGGCCGTGTCTCAGTCCCAGTGTGGCGGATCATCCTCTCAGACCCGCTACAGATCGTCGCCTTGGTAGGCCTTTACCCCACCAACTAGCTAATCCGACTTAGGCTCATCTATTAGCGCAAGGTCCGAAGATCCCCTGCTTTCTCCCGTAGGACGTATGCGGTATTAGCATTCCTTTCGAAATGTTGTCCCCCACTAATAGGCAGATTCCTAAGCATTACTCACCCGTCCGCCGCTAAGATCAGTAGCAAGCTACCTCTCTCCGCTCGACTTGCATGTGTTAAGCCTGCCGCCAGCGTTCAATCTGAGCCATGATCAAACTCTTCAGTTAAAATCATTTTGTACCTTATTTAAAGACAAGGTACCAATTCTGGCTCATCAATTACTGACTTAAATTTCGCTCAAATAAACTTCGAGTAATTTAAACCAATCAATCAATGAAAATTATTTCGATTAATCAACCAGTAAAAATCCACACAAGTTGTTCTTCAATTCTCT